>CAYTRA010000021.1:11527-14658 GCA_964439675.1 uncultured Dehalococcoidaceae bacterium | reverse complement strand
GAGGAGGAGGACTCCCACCTCGGCGACTTCATCGAGGACCCCACGGCCCTGGCGCCGCAGGACGCCGCCAGCCACCAGTTGCTCAAGGAGCAGGTGATGGACGTCCTGTCGTCCCTCACCCCCCGCGAGCGCAAGGTGCTGGAACTGCGCTTCGGCCTGGAGGACGGTCGCTCGAGGACGCTCGAGGAGGTCGGCCGCGAGTTCAACGTCACGCGCGAGCGCATCCGCCAGATCGAGGCGAAGGCTCTCCGCAAGTTGCGGCACCCCACCCGGTCCAAGAAGTTGAAGGACTACCTGGACTAGCGCGAGACTCATACGCGGGGCGCCTGAGGCACTCAGGGCGCCCTCGCGGATCGGTCAGGACATCAGTAGCGGGAGACGGTACGGATGGCGATCTACGAGTACGGTTGCAAGAAGTGCGGCCAGAAGTTCGAACTGATGCGGCGTGTGGCCGCCCGTGACGACGCGGCCACCTGCCCGGAATGCGGCTCCAAGACCCCGAAGCGCATCGAGATCCAGCGCGTCGCCATCCTCACCGGCGCCGCCCCGGACGTCATGGCCGGCGAGGGCGAGCCTGAGGACTTCATGGGCGGCGACTTCGGCGACGACGACTTCGGCGGCCTGGACATGGACGACGACTTCTAGTCACTCCTCGACCGTTCGAGGGCAAAGGCAACGCCCCGGCTCTCGCCGGGGCGTTGTTGTGCGCGGTGGGGCGTTCAGACCGAGCGGAGCGGCAGCGACTCCCCACGCTCGACGTAGCGCACGATGCGCTCCAATCCCGCCTCGGCCACGGCGTCCCGGAACTCCGAGAGCGGTGACTTGAACGCGTCGTAGTCGTCGAAGTGGATGGGCATCGCCATCTGGGGCTGGACGATCCGCAGCATCTGGACGCCCTGCTCCGCGTCCATGGTCACCGTGATCCCCATCACCCTCGTCCCGCCGAGGTGCAGCAACGCGAGGTCGAGCCCCGGGAAGCGGCGCGGGATCTCCTCGATAGCGTCGAAGACCAGCGTGTCGCCGGTGATGTAGATCTGCTGCGTCACCGCGCCGCCGGCCTCGAAGCGCAGCACGCTCCCCATCACCTCGGGGAGCGCGAAGTCAACGACGGGAGGGCCGTGCCGTCCGGGCGTGGCCGTCACCGTCAGGCGCTGATCGCCGCGCGTCACCGCCAGGCTCTCCCACGTCTCCAGCGGCTGGACCTCGGCAAACCCTCTCGTCCGCAGTTCGCCCGCAGCCTCCGGCGTCGTCACGATCGGAGTCGATCGGTCGAGCCGCTCCTCGGCGACACGGTCGAAGTGGTCGCCGTGGAAGTGTGAGAGGACGACGAGGTCGATCGGCGGCAGGTCCTCGATCTCCATAGCCGGATCAGTGAGCCGGGTCGCGTGCAACCCGTAGCCCAGCGGCACCTCCTCGTGCCGATGGATGAAGTTGGGGTCCGTCAGGATCGTGAAGCCGCCGCACCGGATGAGGACCGTCGCATTGCCGATGAACAGAACGGAATCCTCGGTAGTTGGGGTAGTTGGTTGCGTGGTCTGTGGCAGCGCCAGCGTGCGTTCGTATACCTGGGGCATGGGGTACTCCCTCCGCCCCGCACCGTAGGCACACGCTCGTCCCGACCTCGTACTGCTCCCCGGCAGGCGCGTCACAGAGCCGTGGCAGCCCTCAGGCCCCCGGCACGCCCTCCGGCGCTGGCCGCCGGCGACGGCGTTGGAGGCGGCGGCGTTCCTCCTGGCGGTCGGTGTAGATGACGTAGCCGAGGCCGGCGAGGGCGACCAGGCCGCCCTGCAGCACGGTGAAGACGCCGACAGCGAGGGTCACGTCGAACCAGAAGTTCATGGGGAACATCTGCACCAGGCGGTCGGTGGCCGGGTCCAACTGCCAGAAGTCGTTGCTGAACGACAGTATGTGGAACTGCTCGAAGAGGGCGTCGAAACCCAGCATCACGGCAATCGCGGCCATGCCGAGGATGCCCACGGTGATGCCCCCCGCCGTGATGGCCTCGCGGGCGAGGCGGCGCATCGAGCGCTCCCGGGCCCACAGGTAGATCCCGGCCACGTACGCCACGATGTAGACGAAGGCGAATTCCTGCACGCGGAACGTGAGGCGGAACAGGTCGCGCACGTCGCGCATGTGCAGGATCTCGCGCTGGTTGAACAGGGGCACGGTCTGATCGCCCCGCTCCACGCGGATGTCCAGCAGTTCACCGGACTCGGAGTCCTCGAAGTAGTCGATGATCTCGCTGGCGGACCGGTCGAGTTCACGGCGCTCAATCCCGGTGACCGTGGGAGCGTCGTACTGCGAGAAGGCGTAGTCGTAGACCCGCTCCCAGGTGGCCGCGATCCGGACGTTGGTCAGGACCAGGAACAGCGGGATGCAGGCGAGGAAGAGCGCGGTTGCGGTCCAACGGAGCGCGAGCACCCCGAAAGTATACTCGGCGATATGACTGACCCATCACGCGCGCCCCGCGCCGACGCTCCCTCCCCCGGCCCATCCCTTGACGAGGTGGCCCGCACCCTCGGCCTCGCGCCCCACCAGGTCCAGGCCTTCGACCCCGACTTCCCCGACTTTGACGCTCAGCGACCGCTGCTAGTGCTGGCCCCGCAGTTCGAGGCGGCTCGACCGCTGGTGCGCCGTCGCTACCCGCCCTCGGCGACCGCGCGCGTGGCCTTCGAGGGTGGCGTGGCCGAGGCGACCGTGGCGGCGCTGCCCTTCGATGCGTCCGCGTGGCTGCTGCCCGCACTGCCGCCGCAGGAGGACCTGCGGTCGCTGAAGGGCCTCCGAGGCACGATGGAACGCCTCTTCGGCCCGGACGGCTGTCCGTGGGACCGCGAGCAGACGCACGAGACGCTCCGCCGCTTCCTGCTCGAAGAGACGTACGAACTCGTCGACGCGATCGACCGAGGGGACATGGCGGGCCTCCGCGAGGAGGTGGGGGACGTGCTGGCGCACATGTTCATGCAGGGCGCCATCGCGCAGCAGGACGGCTCGTTCGACCTCGAAGACGCGGTGGAGTACGCGACGACGAAGTTCGTGCGCCGCCACCCCCACGTCTTCGGTGACGACGAGACAGACACGCCGGACGCGCTCCTGACGAAGTGGGAGCAGATCAAGGCGCAAGAGCGCGCCGA
>CAYTRA010000021.1:0-11427 GCA_964439675.1 uncultured Dehalococcoidaceae bacterium | reverse complement strand
GAGGCGGCGCAGCGCTTCACGCGCGCGTTCCAGGCGCTGGAAGCCGAGGCTCGAAACCGAGGCGTGGAGGTCGCCGAACTGCCCGTCGAGGACCACCTCGCGGTCTGGGGCGCCCTCGACAGCGGAATTTCAGACGCGCTGTAATTTTTCAAGCGTGGTACCTTGTCGCCGGGTCGGCAACCTACCCGCCCGCGACCATCGTCGCGCACTGATCGAACCCACTCGTGGAGCACGCGCGCGTCCAGAGCGCAGCGTGGAGCGTAGGAGTACGTATGACTGCAACGTCCACCATCACCCGCAAGGCGAACCCCGCGAAGGGCGAGTCCGTCGTCACCCCGGAGCGCTTCCAGCAGGGCCTGGACTCGTTCTCGGCGTGGCAGGCGGCCATCGAGAAGAACAAGGAGACGTTCCAGCGCCACTACGACGAGTGGGAGCCGGACCAGGCGGACGTGGACGCCATCAAGGCGCTCGCGTCGCAGCATGGGGTGAAGGCGCTGGTGCTGGGCGAGGACTGGTGCCCGGACGTGTGGCGCGGTCTACCGGTGATGGCGCGCCTGGGCGAACTGGCCGGCATGGAGGTGCGCTTCTTCCTCCGCGACCAGAACAAGGACATCATGGCCGAGTTCCTCAAGGACGGGGAGTTCGAGTCCATCCCGACCATCGTCTTCTACGACCAGGGCCACAACTACCTGGGGCACTGGATCGAGCGCTCGGACCACGCCAACTCGGAGATGCCGCAGCTGCGCGAGATCCTGGCCGGCAAGGAGCGCGACACCCCCGAGTGGGAAGAGGCGCGCAAGGCATACCAGGCCAAGACGTGGGACTTCGCCGAGGGCTGGCGCGACTCCCAGGTCTCCGAGATCCGCGCCCTGCTGGAGGAAGCGCTCTCTTAGCGCCACACTCGCCCGCAGATCAAACAGGCCGCCCAGAAGGGCGGCCTGTTTCGCGTCCTATCGGGACCCGACCGGCTAGTCCTCCTCGGCGGTGCGGCGCGCCACTCGAGGGCGCACGGGCGCCGGTTCGTCCGCCGACTGCGACGCCGGGGCGTTGCGCGGGGTGCGAGCGGTGGTGCCGCCCGTGGCGCGCGTACCGCCATTCGAGGCGTTCCCAGCATTCGAGGAGGCCCGGGGGCCGGCGCTTCGGGCCACCGCCTGCGCCGGCGCCCGACGCTGGGAGGCCTCCTGGGCCTCGCGTGCCTCGCGTCGCGCGACCTCGGCGGGATCGGGCTGGGGGCGCGGCTTCGGCGTGGCGCAGGTGGGGCAGATGCGCCAGGAGAACTGGAGCAGTCGCCCGCAGGAGTTACAGGGCGCCTTCAGCGCCGTGCCGCAGTAGGCGCACACCATGAAGTCGTCTGAGACGGGCCGCCGACAGTTGGGACAGCCCGTGACCGAGTGCAACTCGGAGAGGATGGCCTCCTGCTCCAGTTGCCGGTCGTAGGCCTCCTGCAGCGTCTCCTGCGGTCGCACGACCCAGTAGACGGGCAGGCCGACCAGCGGGAAGACGACGGAGATGCCCACGCCAATGGCCTGGGTGATCGGGTCGCGCGTCCTGGCCTGGATGTCCCGGTAGACCCAGAGGATCGAGGCAAACCACAGGACGAGCAGATAGCCGCCGATCAGTGCGCCAGCCAGACGCAACGTGGCCTGCCAGTCACCACCTGGCCATGGGATCGAGTCCAAGTCCACATGGACCTCCGTGTTCCCCCGCTTAGCGAATCAGGCTAGCACGGCTGTTTGGCACGGTCGCCCGCCTATTTCGGACCGTTGACGAGCCTTGAATGCGCGAGATGCGCGCGGGCGCTTGTTCACGGTACGTGCGTGGACAGCCCTGTGGACGCCCCGTGGAGGCGGCATGACGACCGTGCCAGTTCCCACGGGAGGGCCCTCGTACAATCGGTCTGTGACCACTTCTTCGCAGTCCTCGCACGATCTCCTGAACGAAGCGCAGCGCCGGGCCGTTGAGACGCCGGGCGGGCCGTTGATGATCCTGGCAGGCCCAGGCTCCGGAAAGACACGGGTGATCGCACACCGCATCGCCTTCCTGGTGCGGGAACTCAATGTGCACCCCTGGCGGATCCTGGCGGTCACCTTCACCAACAAGGCCGCCCGGGAGATGCGCGAACGCGTGGAGGGCCTGCTGGGCCAGGACGCCCACGACCTGTCGATGGGTACATTCCACTCGATCTGCGCGCGCATCCTGCGGCGGGACGGCGAGGCGATCGGGCTGCCTCGGGACTTCGCGATCTACGACACGGACGACCAGATGTCGCTCGTGAAGACCATCGAAGCGGAACTGCACATCGACCCCAAGCGCTTCCCGCCTCGTGCGGTGCTGTCCGCGATCTCCTCGGCGAAGAACGAGCGCCGGGACGCTGCCGCATTCCAGCGCCAGGCAGACCACTACTTCGAGGAGATCGTCGGTCGCGTCTACGAGAAGTACGAGGCAGCGCTGCGCCGCTCCGGCGCCGTCGATTTCGACGACCTGCTCGGGCGCACCCTGGACCTCTTCGAGACGCACGAGCGGGTGCAGCAGCGGTACGCCGAGCGCTACCTGCACGTACTCATCGACGAGTTCCAGGACACGAATCTGGTCCAGTACGAGCTGTCGCGGCAACTGTCCTCGACGCATCGCAACCTGACGGTGGTGGGCGACCCGGACCAGTCGATCTACTCCTGGCGCGCGGCGGACATCCGCAACCTGCTGGACTTCGAGCGTGACTTCCCCGACGCGAACGTGGTGCTGCTGGAGCAGAACTACCGCTCCACGGGCAACATCCTCCGGGCCGCGCACGCCGTCATCGAGCGGGCGGACGGGCGCCCGGAGAAGCACCTCTGGACCGAGAACGACGAAGGCGACCCCGTCATCGAGTACGAGGCCGACTACGGCGAGGAAGAGGGGATGTTCATCGCCTCCGAGATTCGCCGGCTCTGCCGCCAGTTCGACTACCAGCCCAGCGACTTCGCCGTGATGTACCGGACGAACGCCCAGTCCCGAGGCGTGGAGGAGGCGTTCATCTCATCCGGCGTGCGCTACCGCATCGTCGGCGGCACTCGCTTCTACGACCGTCGGGAGATCCGCGACCTCATCGCCTACCTGCGTCTCGTCCACAACGATGCGGACACGGTGGCCTTCGAGCGCATCGTGAACGTCCCCACGCGCGGCATTGGCGCGAAGACGGTGGGCGAGATCATGGGGGCCGCCTCTGACATGGGGCTGTCACCGATCGCCGTGGCGCACCGCGCGGCCTCCGGCGACCAGTCGCCGGGTGTGCCAAGACTCGCATCGAGGGCGCGCGGGGCGCTCATCGAGTTCATCCAGATGTACGACCGGCTCGTCGCGATCCGGGAGCAGGCGAGCATCGCCGAACTCTTGGATCGAGTGCTGGACGAGACGAACTTCCGCCAGCACCTGAAGAAGACGGACGGCGAGCAGGCGGACGTGCGCTGGGAGAACGTGCAAGAACTCCGCTCCGTGGCCGCCGAGTACGCCGAGGTGGAGCAGGAGGCCTCGCTCGCCTCGTTCCTGGAGGAGATCGCGCTGGTCTCCGACATCGATGACCCGAGCGCGGACCAGCCGGACGCCGTCACGCTCATGACCCTCCACGCCGCCAAGGGCCTGGAGTTCCCGGTGGTGTTCATGGCCGGCATGGAGGAGGGCCTGCTCCCCCACCTCCGAGCCCTGGACGACCCCTCGCAGATGGAGGAGGAGCGCCGTGTCTGCTACGTAGGGATGACCCGCGCGAAGGAGCGGCTCTACCTCACGCGAGCCCGCCGCCGCTTTATGTACGGCAACGTGCGCGCCAACCCCGCCTCGCGCTTCCTCGGCGACCTGCCGGAGGACGTCGTGGCCGCGCCGCTGGGCACCACACGACCTCGAGGCGAGTCGCTCACGTCTTCCGGCCTGCGCGCCGCCGCGACCGCACGTCGCGAGGAGGTGCAGGACACGGAGCCGATGTTCTCGGCTGGCGAGCGCGTACGGCACAACTCGTTCGGCGTGGGCGTGGTGGTCGCATGCACCATCGTGCCCGGCGACCAGCAGGTCACGGTCGCCTTCCCGGACAAGGGCGTGAAGAAGCTCCTGCAGTCGTTCGCGCGCCTCGAAGCGGTGTCGTAGCCCTCGGGCGACCGGGCGCGCCGGTATCGAGGCGGCTAGGAGCCGCCTCCGCCGCCGCCGCCGGACGAGTCAGCGCGGGCAGCGCGCGCCTCGGCGGCGGCGATCTCGTCTGCGGACTGGGCCAGGTCGCCGAACTGCATCCGGGTCTGGATGTGGTTCAGGATGTCCCCTCGCGTGAGCATCCCCACCACCTGGCCGCCCTCGATGACGGGCAACTGGTGGATGTCCCGCTCCGCCATGAGGCGGATGGCGTCGGTCACCAGTTCCATGGGGCTGACCGTGGCCGTCTCCTCCGCCGGGACCATCGCGGTGCGGGCGCTGGTGGTCATCCACTCCTCGCGCGGCACCTTGGCCAGGTCGGTGGTGGTGAGGAGGCCAGTCACGCGGCCACCGCGCTCCAGCAGGACGCAGCGGTCACCCCTCGCCAGGATGCGCTCGTCCACCAGGACCTGCAGGGAGGACGACTCCGGCATCGGGTCCGGGGGCGGGCGCATGACGTCGCGGGCACGGACGCGGGCCAGCGCGCGGTCCACCAGCACCTGCCCGTAGGCCGCCTCCGCCGCCTGCTTCAGGAACAGGCCGATGAAGATGTACCAGAGGCCGAACAGGCTCACCGTCAGCGTGAAGAGCACGCCGATGCCGATCATGACCCACGCAATGATCACGCCCACGCGGGAGGCGATGCGCGTCGCCTTCGTCAGGCTGCGAGTGCGTCCCCAGACGATCGCGCGGAACACGCGGCCGCCGTCCAGGGGGAACCCGGGCAACAGGTTGAACAGCCCCAGGATCCCGTTCACCACGCCGAGGTAGAACAGGATCGAGCCCACCTCGTCACCGACGAGCGCCGCCGCGCCGATGAACACGACAGCGAGCACGAACGACATGCCTGGGCCGGCTGCGGCCACGAAGAACTCGTGTCGAGCGTTCTTCATCTCGCCAGCAATACTGGAGACGCCACCGAAGACGAAGAGGGTGATCGAGGGCACGTTCATCCCGAACACCTGCGCCACCACCGCGTGCGACAACTCGTGCGCGAGCACGGAGAGGAAGAAGGCCACCGCCGTCAGGGCGCCGGCCACCCACGCTTGCGGCTCGCTCCAGTCCTCGAACCACTCGACGTAGTTCACGGCCATGGACCAGGTGAGCAGAGTGAAGATCAGCGTCCACGACCAGTGCACCAGGATCGCGATCCCGCGAATCCGCGCAACCTGGAGCCCGCTGGCAAAGTCCATGAGGCGAGCATACCGCCGTCGCATAGGCCGCGCGTGTCGGGAGCGTAACGCTGGGAGAGGGAGGCTACCCGGCGAGCGACGCGAGCGTCGCGTCGTCCACGGCGACCTTCATCAGCGAGCCGATGCGGTCGAACTTCGCCTCGTGCGAGAACGGCGCCGTGCCGAACACGCCCTCCACGTCTCGCGCGGTCTCCACAGTGCCTTCCGGTGCCAGCAGCAGCGTGGTGCGTCGCGTGGAGGCGGCGCGGTCGAGGATGTACGGGCTCGGCTCTTCGCCGCCCGTCAGGATCAGGCACTCGGACTCGGTGAGCATCGCCGCGAGCGCCAGGTCCACCTTCTCCACGCGCGAGATCACCGCGCGGCGCGGGAAGCGCTTGAAGTGCGAGTCAGCCGGGTCGTGCGAGATGGCGCCGATCACGAGGTGCTCCAGGATCGCGTCATCGCCGTCCTCGGACCGGGAAAGCACTCGCGCCCCGCTGGCCTCGATGATGCGTTCCACCGTGGGCGCCGCCAGCAGCCGGTCCTCCGGCACGGCGAGCAACCCCGCGGACCGCTGGTGGTTCAGCACCACCGTCGCTCCCGAGGGCGCATCGATGCGCTCGAGGCTCACGAGGACGAGCCGCGCGCCGAGGCGCTGCGCGAGCGCGGCGGCGTCGCCTGCGGGGGCCTCGATGATGGTGACGGTGTCGGAGGTGTCCGGTGTGAGGGAGGCCTCGGCGATCGGAGCGCCCGAGGCGTCCGCGACTTCGAGGCCGGCGAACGTCATGGAGTCACGCGCAGCGCGGTCGTCGCCCTCGATGCGCTCGAGGCGCACGTTGCGTCCGGCGTAGGCGAGGCGGTGGGCGAGTCCGGCGGCGATGGTGGTGGCGCCCGCGTTGGGCTGCGCACTCGCGACAACGATCCGGCTCATGCCCCACCCGTTCGTGTGCCGGACGTCAGGTCCGGCGAGGTCTGGTGCCGAGGGCCGGGATCGAACCGGCGACACCACGATTTTCAGTCGTGTGCTCTACCAACTGAGCTACCTCGGCACGCCCCAGATTCAATCAGACGCCGGGATTGGGCGCCAGCGACCGGTACCCCTCATTAGAGCACACGACCGTCGGTCGTGGTGTCTTCGTGTCTACGCCCTATCGTGCACAGGCCCCGACGCACCGAAGCGAGGACGTCCATGCCGAGGCCCACCACCGCGATGCAGGAGATCGCCGGGCTGCCAGCGCTCGCGGACGGGCCTGCGCGGGCGCGGGCCACGCTCGTGCTCGCGCATGGAGCGGGAGCGCCCATGGACCATCCGTGGATGACCACCGTCGCCGAGGCGGTCGCCGCCGAGGGCGTGCGCGTCGTGCGGTTCGAGTTCCCGTACATGGCCGCCCGCCGCCAGGGACGCCGCCCCGGCCCTGACCGCGAGCCCGTCCTGCGCGAGGCATGGACGAACGTGGTGGCAGCCCTCGGCCGTCCGGACCGCACGGTGATCGGCGGCAAGTCGATGGGCGGGCGGATCGCCTCGATGGTTGCGGATGAACTCGGGGTGGCGGGCGTGGTGTGCCTCGGGTATCCGTTCCACCCGCCCGGCAAGCCGGACCGCCTGCGCACGGCGCACCTGGAGCACCTCGCCACGCCCGCGCTCATCCTGCAGGGCGAGCGGGACACCTTCGGCACGCGCGCGGAGGTCGAGGGCTATGCGCTGTCGGAGCAGATCGAGATGCACTGGTTCGCGGACGGCGACCACTCGCTGAAGCCCCGCAAGGCCTCCGGCCACACGGAGGCGGAGCACCTCGCGGAAGCGGCACGCCTCGCGGCTGCGTTCGTGAAGCGGGTGGCCGGTCGCTAGCGTTCCGCTAGTCGCTATTGAGTCGCGGAACGACTTCGACGTATGCTCGGGCATACGAGGACACGCGTGACCCGTACCTACGAGACACAGCAGCACTGCCCGGTGGCCCGTTCCCTGGACATCCTGGGGGACCGCTGGACCCTCCTTGTGATCCGTGACCTGGGCCTGGGCCGGACGAAGTTTGGCGAGTTCCTCGACTCGCTGGAGGGCATCTCCCCCAACCTGCTCTCGGACCGGCTCAAGCGGCTGGAGGACGCGGCGATCGTGACGCGCGTCTTCTACAGCGAGCACCCCCCGCGCGCCGAGTACCAGTTGACCGAAAAGGGCGAGGCGTTGCGCCCCGTCATCGAGGCGATCTACGCCTGGGGCGCGCGCTGGGAACCGGCGGAAGCGCGACAGGACTAGCGCAGGACTAGTCGTCCCGGCGGTACTCCTCCAACTCGCGGCAGTCCCCGTCTGACACCTCGTACACGCGCGTCGCCACGCGCTCCAGGATGGCCGGGTCGTGGCTCGCGCAGATCACGGTGCCGTCGTAGCCCTCGAGGGCCTCGACGAGGCGGCGGCGGGTGTTCACGTCCAGGTGGTTCGTGGGCTCGTCCAGCAACAGGACGTTGGAGGGCTGGATCAGGAACTTCGCGAGCGCCACGCGGCTGCGCTCGCCACCGGAGAGCACGGAGACGGGCTTGAACACGTCGTCGCCGGTGAACAGGAAGCGCCCGAGCACGCCTCGAAGGGGGCCATCGCCGGTGTCGCGTCCCGCGACCGTGCGCACCTCCTCCAGCACCGTGCGACCGGCGTCCAGCGCCTCGTCCTGGTGCTGGTCGTAGTAGCCCACCCGCGTGCGGTCGCCCCACACCACCGCCCCTTCCGAGGGCTGCACGAGGCCGGCGACGATCTTCAGGAGCGTGGACTTGCCGCTGCCGTTGGGGCCAATGAGCACCACCTTCTGACCGCGCTCCACGATCAGGTTCACGTCCACCAGCACCACGTGGTCGCCGTACGCGTGGCCCACGTGGTCCACGGTCAGCACGCGCAGTTCGCTCCGCCCCGAGGATTTGAGGTCGAACGCGACGCCCTTCTCCGTGCGGGTGCGCTCCACGCGCTGGATGCGGGCGACGGCCTTCTCGCGCGACTTCACTGCGGTGGCCTTGGTTGCCTTCGCGCGGAAACGCTCGATGAAGCGCGTCTGCTTCTCGATCTCGCGCTCCTGGCGTGCGGCCAGCTGGTCTTGCTGCGCGATCTTCGCGGCCTTCTGGCGCTGATAGTCCGTGTAGTTGCCGGTGTAGGACTCCACGCGGCCGTCGCGCAGTTCCAGGACGCGGTTCACCACCACGTCATGGAACTCCGTGTCGTGCGTCACCAGCAGCACAGTGCCGCGGTACTCCGACAACTCCAGCGCCAGCCAGTCGCGGGCCGCCGCATCGAGGTGGTTCGTCGGCTCGTCCAGCAGGAGGTTCGGGGGGCGATGCACCAGCACCTTCGCCAGCGCGGCGCGCATCTGCCAGCCACCGGAGAACGCCCCGCACTTCTTGTCGCGGTCGGTCGGCTTGAACCCCAGGCCGGCCAGCACCCGCCCGATCCGCTGGTCGATGCGGTAGCCATCGAGCGCCTCGAAGCGCTCGAAGAGGGCCGACTGCCGCTCGATGAGGGCGTCCAGGTCGCCCTCGCCGCGCTCCATGAGCGCCGCGACCTCGGCGAGTTCGGCCTCGACGGCGCGGGCCTCGGGGAAGGCCTTCCACAACTCGTCGATGAGCGGCAGGTTCGGGTCCAGGCCGGCCTCCTGCTGGAGGAACGACAGGTCACCCCCACGGGCGCCGGCGCGGCCCTCGCTGGCCTCGTCCCTGGCGGCGACGATCTCGAGCAGCGTGGACTTCCCGGCGCCGTTGGGCCCCACGAGGCCCACCCGCTCGCCGTCGCCCAGCGCGAAGGAGACGCCCCGAAGGACGTCGACGTTGCCGTACGACTTCCAGACATTCTCTGCGTAGATCACGGTGTCACTCAGGCTACCCGACGCGCCCGTTAGAGGCCGCACCCGGGGCTACGAGGCGTCCCCCACCGCCTCCACCGCGATCACCGCGGCCCCCAGCAGGCTCGCGTCGTCCCCCAGCGTGGTGGGCTCCACCGGCACGTGCTCCCGGTACCGAGGCAGCGCGCGTTCCCGCACCGCCTCTACGAGTTCGCCCCATCGAGGTGCGAGCCCTCGCGCGACGCCACCACCGACGATCAGCGCCTCCGGGTCGAACACCGCGAGCAGTCCCGCGATACCCGAGGCGAGGTGCCCCATAGCCTCTCGCACGATCTCCTCGGCCAGGGCGTCACCCTCCGCAGCGGCGTGGAACACGTCCTCCGCTCGCGCGCCGCGCGGCATCGAGGTCTGAGCGCCGGCGTCGATGTGTCGGTTCGCCTCGGCAGCGAGCGCGGCTCCGGAGGCGGCGCCCTCCAGGCATCCGGGGCAGCCCGCGCCGCACGCCGCGCCGCCGGGGTTCACGATCAGGTGCCCGGCTTCGCCCGCCCCGCCGGAGCGCCCGGTGATAGGGCGCCCTCCCGCGACGATCCCGGCGCCGATGCCCGTGCTGACCGTGAGATACACGAGGTCCCGTGCGCCCTTCTGGGCGCCGAAGCGCGTCTCCGCTAGCGCGGCGACCGTCGCGTCATGCCCCACGCGGACAGGGATGCCGAACTCGGCCTCCAGGCGAGGCTTGAACGAGCGCCCGTCCCAGCCGGGTAGATTCGGCGGGAAGCGATACTCCCCGCTCTCCGGGTCAACAGGCCCCGCGGTCGAAACCCCAATCGCGACCGGCGAGGCGCCCTCGCCCACGCGGCGCACGAGGGCCACGAGACGCTCCGCGAAGTCCTCGAAGCCTCGGGACGCCTCGGTGGCGGCTTGCTCCCGACGGCGCACGTCGCCGGTCGCATCGACGAGCGCGACGCGCGTGGACGTCGCGCCGATGTCCACGGCCACCACCAGCGTCCCCGGCTCGACCATCGAGTCCTCCCGCGCCGACGGATCGATGACCACCCGTCCCGGCGCACGTACATTGGATGTCACATGCGAGCCATCCGTCTATCGCCATCCGCGTGGCTGCTTCCGGCAGTCCTTGTGGCTGCGTTCGCCCTCGGCGGGTGCGCGACGGACGGGGCCGCGACGGCGACCGGGGACGCCGAGGAGCGCGCGGCTCCGGGTCTGCGGGGCGGGCTGCGCGAGGGCGCGAGCGCGCCCGAGTTCGCGGGCCTCGGCCCGTGGCTGAACTCAGAGCCGTTGACGATGGCCGGCCTGCAGCAGGATCGGCGCGTGGTGCTGGTCGACTTCTGGACCTACACGTGCGTGAACTGCATCCGCACGCTCCCGTTCCTGAAGGACTGGCACGAGAAGTACGCCGACCTCGGCCTCACGATCGTCGGCGTCCACAGCCCTGAGTTCGAGTTTGAGAAGGACGAGGCCAACGTCGCCCGAGCGGTCACGGACGAGGGCATCGCGTACCCGGTGGCGCAGGACAACGACTGGGGCACCTGGGAGGCGTTCGACAACAACGTCTGGCCGGCCAAGTACCTCTTCAGCGCGGACGGCTACCTCACCTACCGGCACTTCGGCGAAGGCGACTACATCGAGACGGAGGAGGCCATCCGGGACGCCCTCGTGGCGGCGGGCGCCGACGTAAGCGGCATCGAGGTCGGCGGCGTGCCAGAGCCCGAACTCGACCCGGAGGTCGAGGGCATCACGCGCGAGTTGTACTTCGGCTACCAGCGGAACTTCCACCCGGCGGGTATCTACGCCGCGCAGGAGATCTACTACGCCGGCCCGGACCAGACGCTGAACTACACCGACCCCTTCGCCGCCGGGGCTCCCGCCGTCGGGGCCGACGAAGAGCGCTCCCACAACCGCTGGTACGCACACGGCCGATGGCGCAACGAAGCGGAAGGCTTCGTGCACGCGCGCGAGACCGAGGCGCTCGAGGACTACATCGCGTTCCGCTTCCTCGCCCGCACAGTGAACCCGGTGATGCACCCGGCCGAGGGGGACCGTGCGTACGAGGTGGTGATCGAACTGGATGGCCGCCCGGTGTTGCCGGAGGAGGCCGGCGCGGACGTGACATGGGACGCGGAAGGCCGGAGCATGGTGAGGGTGGACGAACCTCGCATGTATCGCGTGCTGGAACTGCCTGAACTCGCGGACGGCGTGATCACGCTTCGCTCCAACGCCGAGGGCTTCTCGATCTACGCCGTCACCTTCGGCGCGTACACGGAGGGGCCGTG
>CAYTRA010000020.1:0-14841 GCA_964439675.1 uncultured Dehalococcoidaceae bacterium | reverse complement strand
GGAGCGGCGCCACCTCGTCGTAGAGCGCCGCCATCCGCCGCGCATACACCGGCACGGCGTGCTCGCGCTCCCAGCGCGCACGCCCTCCGGCCGCAAGCCGCCCCCGCAGCCCCTCGTCGCGCACGACCCGCTCGAGGGCGTATGTGAGCGCGGGCACGTCGCCCGGATCGACCAGGAGCCCTGTCTCGCCGTCCTCGATCACCTCGGGGATCGCGCCCACCGGCGTCGAGATCACCACAAGGCCGTTCGCGATGCCCTCGAGAACCGAGAGCGGCAGGCCCTCGGCGTAGGAGGGGAGCACCATCACGTCCGCCTCCGCCAGGAGACGGCGGACATTCGCCTGGTCCACCCAGCCAGTGAAGCGGATGCGATCGCCGATCCCGCGCTCCGCCGCCCGCTGACGGTAGCCCTCGACGTCGCCGTCGCCGGCCATGGTGGCCTCCCACGGCAACACGGCCATCTGCGGCGCGGCCAGCGCATCGATGAGGTCGCCCGCCCCCTTGCGCCGCCCGAGTTGGCCCAGGAACAGGATGCGTACCCGCACGCCCTCGGTCCGTGCCGGCCGCTCCGCCGGCCCGGGCACAGCGTTCCGCATCACCTCGACGCGGCCATCATCGAGGTCGAGCGCCTCGCGGACGTACTCCGCCCACGCGTCGCCGAGCACGATCACTCGGTCAGCGCGGTGAAACATCCACCGCACCAGGGCGAGCGCCGGCGGTGGGAGGCTTCCGATGAACGCGCGGTACTCGCTGCTGTGCAGATGCAGCACCACCGGCGTGCGCCCGGCCTTGCCGAGCACCACGACGAAGAACGCGCGCAGCGTGCTCCCTCGCTGCGTCATGTTCACGTGCAGCAGTCGGTACCGGCGCCCCACCAACCCCCACGCGAGCACCGCGAGGGCGCGCGCGAACGTCCACATCGAAGCGGCGAGCGAGCCACGGCCACGGAGGGCCAGGCGTTCCGCCGCCAGTGGGTCCGGGGCGCCCTCGAACTCGGCGGCCAGGTAGTCCACCGCGCGTTGGATGCCGCCGAACGTTCCGTCCTCTACCAGGAGGACCGGGCGGCCTCGGGCGGTCGGCGCCAGGACGCGCGTGTTCATCCGCCGCCGGAGAGGCGCGCGCGGGCGACCATCCACATGAAGCGCGTGTTCGTCTCCAGGTAGCGGCGTCCCAGCCGACGCGGCTCCGGCGCCAGGCGGTGCGCCCACTCGAGGCCCGCGCGCTGCATCCACAGCGGCGCGCGCGATGCCTTCCCGGCCACCACGTCGAACGAGCCGCCCACGCCCATGCAGAACGGCACGCCCATCTCGTCCAGCCAGCGGTGGATGAACCGCTCCTTCCGGGGCGAACTGATCGCCACGAAGAGCACGTCCGCGCGACTTTCCCGGACCTGCGCGACTACGTCGTCCTCCTCGTCCTCGCGGAAGTAGCCGTCGCGCCAGCCGGCGACCTGCAGGGCGGGGTACCGCTGCTGGTACGTCTCCACCACCCGCCGCACGACCGGCTCCTCCGCGCCCAGGAAGAAGATGCGCCACCCTCGATGAGCCGCGCGCTCCACCACGGCCTGCATCAGGTCGATGCCGGCCACGCGCTCGGGGACCGGCAGGCCGAGGATGCGCGCGGCCCAGACGACCGACTGGCCATCCGCGTTCACGAGGGGGCACTGCGAGACGATCTCGAAGAGTTCCGGGTCGCGCGCCATGGAGACGACCTTGGCCGCGTTGATCACCACGTGCTGGTGCGGCCGCCCGGACGCGATCTGTCGCTCGACCTCCAGCAGCGTCTCCTCCGCCGTGAGGGCGTCCAGCGGACAGCCGAGGAAGTTCACGCGCCTGCCGTTGGACATGGGGGTGGGCATGGGCACGCCGGTCATGCGATGAGCGCCTCCGCGAGCGCCGAGGCGATGCGCCCCGCCGCCTGGCCATCGCCGTACGGGCTCTGGGCCTGGCTCATCCGTCGGTAGTGCTCGGAGTCCTGGAGCAACCGCTCCACCCCCGCCACGATGCGCCCCTGGTCCGCGCCGACGAGTTCCACCACGCCGGCCTCCACGGCCTCGGGGCGCTCCGTCACCTCGCGCATCACGAGCACCGGCTTGCCCAGGCTGGGCGCCTCCTCCTGGATGCCGCCGGAGTCCGTCAGCACCAGGGTCGCGCGGTCCATGAGGTGGACGAACGTGCCGTAGTCCAGCGGATCGAGCAGGTAGAGGTTCGACTCGTCGTTCACGCGGTGCGAGGCCGGCGCGAGGATCGTCTCCACCGGCCCTCGGACGTTCGGGTTGAGGTGGACGGGGTATACGAAGTCCACGTCTCGGTGCCGCTCCGCCAGCGAACGGATCGCCTGGCAGATGTTCACGAAGCCCTCGCCGAAACTCTCGCGGCGGTGGGCGGTGATCAGCACCACGCGTCGCCCCTCCGCCAGGCACGCCCCGCGCTCGAGGAGCCGCGCGCGGTAGCGGTCGGCCTCGCGCGCCACGCGCTCGCGAGCATCGAGGAGCGCGTCGATGACGGTGTTGCCGGTGACATAGATGCGGTCGTCGGTGACGCCCTCGGCGCGCAGGTGGCGCGCGCCGGTCTCGGTCGGCGCGAAGCAGAAGCGCGAGAGTTCGTCCGTGAGGCGGCGGTTCGCCTCCTCCGGGAAGGGAGCAGACAGGTCGCCCGTACGCAGGCCCGCCTCCACGTGTCCCACGGGCACCCCTGCGTAGAACGCCGCGAGCGTGCTCGCGAGGGTGGTCGTCGTATCGCCATGGACCAGCACCACGTCCGGGCGCACCTCGCGGAGGGGTTCCTGCAGGCCCTGGAGGGCCATGCAGGTCACGTCCGCCAGGTTCTGGTTGGGACGCATGATGTCCAGGTCGAACTGCGGCCGGATGCGGAAGAAGTCCAGCACCTCGTCCAGCATCTGGCGGTGCTGGGCCGTGACGCACACGACACTCTCGAAGCGCGGGTCGCAGGACAGCGCGCGCACCACGGGCGCCATCTTCACGGCCTCCGGCCGCGTCCCGAAGACGGAGAGGACAGTGACGGGCCTCATCGCCGGAACATCCCGCAAGTGTCGATGACGTGGCGCCCGGCGAGGTCCTCCGGGTCGATGTCCCCGAAGCACGCGTGCCCCACCAGCCCCACGATGATGTCCGCGCGCTGGAGCACCTCGTCCAGGCTGGACAGAGGCGGGTACTCCAGCGAGGTGACCAGCGGGTCGCACGCCAGGCTGCGCTCACCTAGTTGGTTCCGCAGTTCGCTGGCGATCTTCAGCGCCGGCGATTCGCGGAGGTCGTCCACGTCCGCCTTGTACGTGAGTCCCAGCGACGCGACGACCGCGCCCGGGCGCTCCTGCACCGCGCGCTGTACCTGGTCGATCACCCAGTGCGGCTTCGCGTCGTTGACCTCGCGGACCGTGCGGATCAAGGGCGTGCGCTCCGGCGAGGCGGCGACGAGGAACCACGGATCCACCGCGATGCAGTGCCCGCCGACGCCCGGCCCGGGCTTCAGGATGTCCACCCTCGGGTGGTGGTTCGCCAGGTCGATGAGTTCCCACGCGTCCACGCCCAGGTCGTGGGCGAGCACGGAGAGTTCGTTGGCGAAGGCGATGTTCAAGTCTCGGTAGGAGTTCTCCGCCAGTTTCGCCATCTCCGCCGTCCGCGCGGAGGTGCGCAGCACCTCGCCGGTCACGAAGCGCTCGTAGAAGGCCGCGGCGCGCTCGGTCGCCTCGGCGTCCAGTCCGCCGACGATGCGGTCGTTCTCGACCAACTCGACCAGGATGCGCCCGGGCAGCACGCGCTCCGGGCAGTGCGCGAAGTACACGCGCGAGTCGCCCTCCGACAGGTCGGGCCGCCGCTCGCGCACGATCTCCGCGATGCGCTCCGTAGTGCCGGGCGGACTCGTCGACTCGAGGATCACGAGGTTGCCCGGCTCCAGCACGGGCGCGATCGCCTCGGTGGCGGCGTCCACGTACGACAGGTCGGGCGCGTGCCCGGCGCGGATGGGCGTCGGCACGGCGATGATGAACACGTCCGCCGGCACCGGGGCCTGTGACGCCTCGAGGTTGCCGGAGTGCACCGCCGCACGGACCACGCCGTCCAGGTCCGGCTCCACGAAGTGGACGCGCGCGCTGTTGACGGAGGCCACCACGCGCTCGCTCACGTCCACGCCGTGGACGGCCAGGCCATTCGTGGCCAGCAGGCTCGCCGTCGGCAGGCCGATATAGCCGAGGCCGACGACGCAGACGTCGGCCGCCTCGCGTTCGCGCACGCGATCCGGGGCAAACAGCGAGGTTGCCATGCAAGACCCCTTCAAGTTAGGTGCACGCCGAGGCGCCGGCGGCGCGGGAGGACGCTGGGGAATCGGGTGGGATGCCCATCAGCACCCTGCAAGAGGGGCATTGAGTTTCAGTAGAGCGTTCGTCCAAGCCCGGCAGCAGATCCGCCAGCCCGCCACGTACGCACGTCAAGGGACGCAAGGACACGTTCAACCGTGGGAGGCGCGCCTCCGTCCCTCCTCCTCCGAGAGGGAGTTGCGAAGGAGGACCCGTCCGAAGGGCAGCCGATGTCTCGAGCGGTAGCGAGGCCCTCCGGCCCCTTCCCCCCTTGAGGGGGAAGGTTGGGGAGGGGGGTGGCGCCGTCAGGCGCCCTCTTCCCCTCTGCCCGACAGGAGCCTGACCGAAACACGTAGCGAAAATAAGGGGAATCCCTATGTAGACCCCGTCTCCACCCGTCAATGATTCAGCGGGGCACCCTGTCTACAACGCAGGACACCCCGAGGGAGAGGTCTTTACAAAGTTTTGTGATTTCGAGGCCGCTCAACGGCGAACGAAATCAGACCTTGACCTGTTCCATGTGTGCGAGGTTGGGCGGCCTCCATACGGTGACGCGATGTGTCGGGCTTCGCGTCACTGGAGACTCGCCAGAAGCCCGAGCGTGTGCGGGGTGCATCATGACCTCCGAACACCTCATCCTGGTGGCCGACCAGAACCGTGAGATGCGCGTCGCCCTGGGGCGTGCCCTCAGCGAGGCCGGGTACCGCACGGCGGAAGCGGGGGACGGCCCCTACGCGCTGCGGCAGGCCTTCGCCGATCCACCGGCCGCGGTGGTGCTGAACCTCAGCATCCCGCTCCTGAGTGGCATCGAACTCGTGAAGGTGCTCCGGGCCGCCTCCGACATGGCGATCATCGTCGTCGCGGAGAACCATTCGAGTGCCCTCGCGGTGCGGGTGCTGGAGGCGGGGGCGGATGACTTCGTCGCCGCGTCCGTGAACGTGCCCGAACTCGTGGCCCGCATCCGCGCCACCATCCGTCGCGCACAGCGCGTCGTGTCGCCCGCGCCTCGCTACGACTCGGCCGAGGCGGACCTGGTGCACACCGGCCCGGTGACCATCGACCTGGCGGGACACCTGGTGTTCAAGCGCGGGGAGGAAGTCCCCATGACGCGCATCGAGTACCTGTTGCTGGCCGCGCTCGGGCAGCGGCTCGGCCAGGTGGCGCCGCATCGTCTCCTCCTCACCGACGTCTGGGGCGCCGAGTACCTGGATGACACGCACTACCTGCGCGGCTACATCGCCTCCCTGCGCAACAAACTGGAGGACGATCCCTCCAAGCCCCGCCTCCTGCTGACCGAGTGGGGCGTGGGCTACCGGCTGGCGAACCTGCCACCGGAGGAGCACCTGCGCCCCGCCGAGGCGCTGGACAGCGTGCTGGACGAGGTGGACGAGTTGATCCGCGCCGCCGGCTAGCCGTCGCCCGTTACGAAATTCCACGAACTCCGGACGCACTCCCCACACTCGGGCCGTCGAGGGCTGCCGCCTCGTCCATAGGCTCGGCTTGGGGAGTACGCCTCTCGCCACTCTGGCGGGCGAACAGGGGATACGCCGGTGCTTGGGATCGCCAGCGCACCACACCGCGAACACCGTCACCATCGGGGGCGCTCCGCCGCCTGGCGCGCCGCCGCGGCTGCCCTCGGCATCGCGAGCGCCCTCCTTGCCCCCGCGAGCATCGAGGCGCAAGAGCCACCGCCCTCGCCGCCGGCGCTCGCCGTCGTCTCCGTGCACCACGACGCCAGCGGACGCATCGCCCTCGGGCTGACCTCAGATCGGCCGTCCCAGGAGATCACGGACGTGCGCGCGGTGGTGGACGGCGTGCCGTACGCCGTGGAGGTGGTGCGTGACACGGCGCTCCCCGCCTCGGTGGTCATCGCCATCGACACCAGCGCGAGCATGGATGGCGCACCCCTCGAGGCGGCACGGCAGGCTGCCATCAGCCTCGTCGAACGCCTCGACGTGGACGACCGCGTGGCGGTGCTGTCCTTCTCCGACGAGACCTACCTGATGTCCGCGTTCGAGGCGGGCCGAGAGGGTGCGGTGGCCGGTCTCAGCCAGTTGTGGCTCGGCGGCAACACCGCGCTCTACGACGCGCTGGGGCAGTCGCTCGCGCTGCTGGAGGGCGAGACCGACCGCACCCGCGCCATCGTGCTGCTGTCGGACGGCCAGGACACCGTCACCGCGGCTGACGCCGCGACATCGAGGCGGGCCGAGGTCCTCGATGCGCTCGGGCGGAGCGACGTGCAGTTGCACGCGTTCGCGCTGGGCGAGGAGGCGGACTACGACTTCCTCGCCGAGGCCGCTCAGCGAGGCGAGGGCGGCTACTGGTCCGTCACGGACACCAGCGCCCTCGCGGAGTTGTTCTCGTTCCTCGGCGCTCGCCTCGGCGCGGCCACCGAGGTCCGCATCCCCGTGCCGCCCCTCGAGCGCGGCGCGCACCACCTGGTCGTACGCGCTCGAGTCGCCGGCCGCCTCGTCGAGGCGTCCGCAACCTTCGAGGCGTCCAACGACCAATTCCTCTCGATCACCCCGCGCCCGGCCGACGAGGCAGCGCCTGGCAAACCCATGATCCTCGATATCGCCTCGGCAATGCCGGAGGACGCCCTGGCCTTCTCCGCGGAGGTGGCCGGTCGAGCCGTCGAGGTGCTGCCGAGCCCGCCGCGCGTGTTGCTCGACCCGTGGTCGCTTCCGCCAGGGACTGCCAACGTCGTCGTCCGCGCGTCCACCGCACGCGCCTCGATCGCCGAGGCGAGCGTGGACATCGACGTGCCCGCGCTGGAGCCGGAGTTGTCGTTCGCCCTCGAACCGGGCGGGGGACGGATCGCGGTCGTGAGCGGGCGGGCGCAGACGGCGGGGGAGACCCTCATCGTCGCGCGCTCCGGCGACACGATCCTCGCCGACGGCGCCGAGCGCGAACTGCGCTTCGAGGTGCCCGAACGGCTCTCGTCGATCACGGTCGAACTGGTCGCGGACGGGCGGGTGGTGCTCCGGCGCACGGAGACGCTCCCCGCGCTCCCTGCGGCCGCCACCGCCGGCCCACCGCTACCCGCGATCGGCGGCGGCGCGCTCGTGGCCCTCGCCGCCGTCGGCGGCGCGTGGCTCGTCCTGCGCTCGCGAGGTCGAGGCGACACGACACGATGGGAGCCGTCCGGGCGCACCGCGCTCGTGGGGCGGCAGGCGCCCGGGGCATCATCGGAGGCTCGGAGCGCCCTCGGCACCGTCGTGGTGCAGCCGCCGGCGGGCGAGGCGCGCCAGTACGAGTTGCGCCGCCGGCCACTCTCGATCGGAAGCAGCGAGGAGTGCGACGTGGCGCTCGACGACGAGGCGATCGCCTCGGTGCACGCGCGGCTCTACGCGCTCGGCGACGGCGAGTTCCGCATCCACGGCATCGCCCCGCGAGGGCTCCCGGACCGCGAGATCCGCGACGACGAGTGGCTGGTGGTGCGCCACGGCGAACAGATCGTGATCGGGCGCCACCTGCTCACCGTCTACGCGACCGAGCCGTCGCTGGCGCCAGGAGGTGCCGTATGACCACTGACACACGCGAACGGATCATCGAGGAGGGTGAGGTCGGCGAGGCCCTGGATACGCCGCCAGCCGAGGCGCAGGACGACATCTATGCCGTGCTGGGCGTGCGCACGGACGCCAGCGCGCTCCTCGCGCGCGAGATGTACTGGGCGCGCATCCAGCCCCTCCTCGACCCCGCGACCCGCGACGATCCGGACGCGCGCGCGACCATCGAGGCGCTGAACCGCGCGATGGCCATCATCTGCGACACGGAACTCCGCTCCGAGTACGACCTGCGCCACGGCACGGAGCGGCCCGCGGATGCGGAGTCGCCGCGCGCGGTGCGCGTCCTGCGATGGCTCTGGCGAGGGCTGCTCGCCGCCGGGCTCGCCTCCGCGGCTGCGGTGACGGGCGCGAGCACCTCGTGGACGGTGGGTCTCACGTTCCTCGGGGGCGTGCTGCTGCTCCTGCTGACAGGCACGCTGATCGCGCGGGCGGGACGTCCGAGGCCCACACCCTACGAGCGCCTGGGCCTCGACGAGCACGCGACGAAGCGCGACCTGGACATCGCGTACCAGGCGCGGGCACAGGAACTGCTCGTGCGGCTGGGGGCGGAACCGCGAGTTGCGGAGGGCCTCAACCGCCTGGACCGCGACTACGTGGAGGCCATGCGCTACCTGATGGCCCCCGCGGAGTCGCCAAGCCGGCTCGCCGGCGCGCTCGCGCACGCCGCCGGCGCGGCGGTCGGCCTCGCGGCTGACTTGGCCGCGCGCATGGGACGGGGCGCATACCGCGCCGGTCGGGGCGCGTCCGGCCGCGCCTCGCGCCTCGGCGCTCGCACTGCCGCCTCCGTGCCTCGACGATCCGGCGAGCACCCCCAGGCATCGAGGGCGCTCCGCGATGTCGAGGCGGCCGGATTGGAGCGACGCGCCGCGGTCCGCAAGCGGGAGCCCGAAGCGCCCGCGATCGACCTCGACCGGCGGCTCGCCGCGAGCCTGAAAGCGAACACGCTGGAGATCGCCAGCAGCGTCGCCCTACCACCCGTCGAGGCGGCGCCGGAGGACCGGCCGAACACGGCGGCGTACCTGCTGCTCTTCGCCTCGGTGGGGGTGCGGCGTGTCCCCATCGCAGAGCGTCCGATCCGCATCGGCAGCGCCGGCGACTGCGACCTCGTCCTGCCAGACCGCGAGGGCGTAGCGCCGGAGCACGCGCTCGTGTGGCGTCGAGGCGACTCGGTCGTCCTCCACGTCACCGACCCCGCCGGCGAGTGCTTCGTGAACGGACGGGCCAGCACCTGGGCCACGCTGGAGCACGGCGACGAGCTGCGCGTGGGCAAGGTCGAACTCCGCATCGAGATCGAGGAGACCGCCGGCTAGGCCGCTCGGTACGCCTCGACGTCGCACTCGCCCACCTCCTGGGCGGTGGCCGCCCCCCCCCGGTGTCCCGACGGGGGGTGGTGCGTCCACGTCCGTCCCGGCGCACGGAGCGGCCCCACGACGAGTGTCGAGGGCGCTCCACACATCTTTACGGTTCCCTGTTGGCTGTTCGCACCTACGCCCCAGATTCCCACATTCCACTCGGTAGGTTGTCAGTACGGCGTGAGGTTAGGGCTACTCCTACTCACCGACCTCCGCCGGGGAATCGTCGGTCGAGGAAAGGTGTGACCAGATGTCGTTGTGGAACAAGATTCGGAACTACGTGGTCGTCAATGTTGGCGAACGCGAAGAGGGCCAGGGGATGGTGGAATACACCCTCATCGTCAGCACCATCTCGCTCGTCATCGTGGCGGCCTTCCTGACGGGTGGCATCACGGGCGCCATTACGGGCCTGTCCACCCAGATCACCACGCTGCTGACCCCGTAGTCGGGCTCGCAGGAAGGGGAACAGGCGATGCGGTGGCTCCGCATCCCCTCGCGAGACGAGGGGCAGGCGCTGGTCGAGACCGTGCTCCTGTTTCCCTTCCTGCTGTTGGTCATCCTGATGCTGGTGGAGTTCGGCTTCGCCCTCAACGCCTTCATCACGGTGAACAGCGCCTCGGCGGAGGCGGCTCGGTACGCCGCGGTCGGCGGCCCTCCGGACAGCGGCGCCTGCAACCCACTGGCGAGCCCGCCCACCGTGGAGGGCGTGGCGGTCCGGGCCAGCGGCGACACGCTGGAGTGCTCGGACGTCACCGTCGGCTACATGAAGTTGATGCCCGGCCCCCAGTACGTCCGAGGTGACTCCGTGATCGTGAGGGTGAACCGCACCTACGACACCGTGACGCCACTGGGCGAGTTGATGTCCGCCTTCTCGTTCGGCGCGTTTCCCTCCAGTCTCACGCTCTCCGCCTGCGCGGAGGCACGCCTGGAGCGAGGACCGGCCGACCAGGGGGCGCTGGTAACCGGCTCGGCCTGCTGAGGCCATACCGGCAGCAGAACAGAACAACACCGCCGCCCTGGAGGCGGCGAAGGAGCAACGGCGATGAGACTCCTGCGCACGGTTACCTCCGGCAGCGTCCTGATGCTGCTCGCCGCGGTGCTCGGCATCGGCACTTCCGCCGCGGCGTACGTGTGGCTGGGTCAGCAGGCCGCCGCCGAGGACGACACGGCCGCCCGCTCCACCGAAGACGAGGCTACCTACGAGGTGGTCGTGCTGCTGGAGGACGTGGCCGCCGGCACGCGCCTGCCGCGCGCCGCCCTCGGTCTGCGCGACGTACCGGAGTCACAGGTGCTCCCGGGCGCAGCGACGAACCTGGAGGCCGTCGCGGAACGAGTGGCACGCTACCCCATGTTCGCCGGCGAGCAGGTGACCACCTCGCGCCTGGTGGGTGAGGACTCCACGGGGACGGGGCTCGCCTACACCGTGCCGCCGGGCATGCGCGCCGTCTCGGTGCCACTGAGCGAAGTGGCCGGCGCCGGCGGCCTCATCGTCCCCGGCGACCGCGTCGACGTCATGGTCGTCACGGAGCATCGACGTGTCTTCGGCCCCACGACCACGGTCGAGGCCCAGGACAACGACCAGGACCGCGAGCCGACGGTGGTCACGGTGCTGCAGGACATCCTGGTCCTGGCCGTCGGCCAGGAGCTCGCGGACGCCGTGGAGGGCGTGGATGCCTCGACGGTGCGCGCGGACGACGTGGACCCGCAGCCCAAGGCGGTCTCCGTGACGCTGGCCGTGACGCCCTCTGAGTCGCAGGTGCTGTTCATGGCGTCGCACGACGGCCCACTCGGCTTCGCCGTCCGCTCCTTCGGCGACAGCACGCGAGACGTGCTGCGACCCGTGACCCTCGTGGAGCCGGCGACGGACTTCTCTCGCGTCGAGCGCCGCGACGGCGGCAGCGCGGGCAGCAACTGACGCCCACCACCAAGCGAACACCCGAGGCGGCAACGAGCCTCAACGGCGGAAGCGTGGAACTCATGGCCCGGAACCTCACGGCCCTTGTCGTGGACCCGAACCTGGACAGCCGCCTGGAGGTGGTGAAGGCGCTGGAGGAGGTGGGCCTGGACTCCGCCGGCGAGGCCGCCTACGGCGTGGAGGCCACGTACCTCGCCGTCGAGCGCCGCCCGAACATCATCCTCCTCGCGCTGGAGGACCCGCCCATGCGCGGGCTGAGCACCGCGGAGTCGCTGGTCCAGCACACGCCGGACACCCCGATCCTCGTCTACTCCTCGCAGCACTCGCCGATCCTGATGCGGCAGGCCATGCGCGCGGGCGCGCGCGACTTCCTGGAGAAGCCGCTGCACGTCCGCGAACTGCGCACCGCCATCCACTCCGTCCTGGCCAGCGAGGAGCAACGACAACTCGCGCGGTGGGCGGAGCAGAGCGTCGCGCAGGCGCGCGGGACGGTCGTCACCGTCGCCGGCGCGAAGGGCGGCACGGGCAAGACCACTATCGCGGCCAACCTCGCGGTGGCGCTGCGGCAGGTGACCGGCCAGGAGGTCGCCATCGTGGACGGCGACGCCCAGTTCGGCGACGTGGCCGTGATGATGACGCTGGACGTGCGTCGCTCCGTCGCGGACCTCGCGCGCGAAGAGACCGAGATCAACCGCCAGACCATCCAGCCCTACCTCGCGCGGCACGATTCGGGCGTCATGGCCCTCACCGCCGCGTCCGAGCCGGACGACTGGCGCGCGCTCCAGGCGAACCACGTGGTGGACATCGCCCAGGCGCTGGCGGAGACGCACGAGTGGGTAATCATGGACACCCCCGGCACGATGAACGAGGTGGTCGCCGCCTCCCTCAACGAGGCCGCCATCGTCCTCCTGGTCTCCTCGCTGGACGTGTCCAGCATCAAGGACACGAAGACCGCGCTCCGCATCCTGGAGGCGTGGGCCGTGGGCCCGGAACGCGTGCGCCTCATCGTCAACGACATCACCCGCGCCGCGGCCGTGACGCCGGAGGACGTGGAGCGCGCCACGGGCAAGGACATCACCTCGCTCATCGCGCATGACGCGCAGGTGGGGCTCTCCGTACAGACGGGCATCCCCATCGTGCAGTCCAACCCGCGCAGCCGCTTCGCACGCGAGGTCCTCGGCCTGGCGGAGTCCATCGCCGGACTGACCGAGGAGCGCGAGGGCCGCTTCTCGCTCGCGAAGTTGCCGCTGCTGGGCAGGAGCTTCTAACCCATGGCCACCGAGACCAGCCGCCGCCTCATCCAGTCCGTCGGCCGCGCGCCCGATCCAGGCCGGGACGCCCTCGTCGAGCGCGTCCACGAACGACTCGTCGAGGACCTCGATGTCCGTGCGCTCGACTCGCTGCCGGAGTCGGAGCGGCGCGCGCACGTCGAGGCGGCAGTGGGGCGCGTGCTGGCGGAGATCGGCCCGGGCGTCCAGGGGGTGTCGCGGCACGACATCGTCTCGGACGTGGTGGACGAGATCCTCGGCTTCGGCCCCATGCAGCCGCTGCTCAACGACCCGGACGTGACTGAGATCATGGTCAACGGCCCCTCCGAGGTCTTCTACGAGCGCGAGGGTCTCATCTACGCGAGCGCCATCCGCTTCCGGAACCAGCAGCACGTCCGCCGCATCGCGGAGCGCATCGTGGCGCCACTCGGCCGCCGGCTGGACGAGAGTTCGCCGATGGTGGACGTCCGCCTCCCGGACGGCTCGCGCGTGAACATCGTGCTGCCGCCCGTGGCCGTGGAGAGCACCACGATCACCGTCCGAAAGTTCCGCACGGACCGCTTCGACATCGATGACCTCGTGCGCATCGGCACGCTCTCGCGTGAGGTGGCCGGGTTCCTGCGCGCGTGCGTGGTGTCCAAGGTGAACATCGTGATCTCGGGCGGCACCGGCTCCGGCAAGACCACCTTCCTGAACGCACTCTCCGCCTTCATCCCGAAGCAGGAGCGCATCGTCACCATCGAGGACCCGATGGAGATCCGCCTGCGCCAGCCGCACGTGGTCGCCCTGGAGGCGCGCCCCGCGGCCGGCGAGGGCGGCACGGACGTCACGCAGCGCGACCTGGTGCGCAACGCCCTGCGCATGCGTCCGGACCGCATCATCGTCGGCGAGGTCCGCTCGTCCGAGGCGTTCGACATGATGCAGGCGATGAACACGGGCCACGAGGGCTCCGTGACCACCGTGCACGCCAACTCGCCTCGGGATGCCCTCTCGCGCGTCGAGAACATGATCATGATGGCGGGCTTCGACCTGCCGACCTCCGCCATCCGCCAGCAGATGGCCTCCGCGCTTCACCTCATCGTCCAGGTGAGCCGCATGATGGACGGCTCCCGCCGCGTCACCCACGTCACCGAGGTCGTGGGCCTCGAGGGTGAACTGGTCTCGATCCAGGACATCTTCCGCCTGACGGACCAGGCGCTGGACGAGGCCGGCCGCGTCACGGGTCGGCTGATGCCCACCGGTGTCCGCCCGCGCTTCGCGGACCGCTTCCGCGCCTTCGGCGTATCCGAGGAGTGGATCGAGCCGCCACAGGTGGGGGTGGCGCTGTGACCGGCGACCCCACCGTCCTCCACTGGCTGATCGCCGCCAGCACGGGCGTCGCCGTCGCCCTCGGTATCGCGGGCGTAGCGCAACTCTCACGCTCCACGGACCGGCGCGTCCGAGGGCGCCTCGCCTCGATCCAGGACCGCGCGACGTACGACCCCAGCGCGCACGTGGACCTGCTGCGCAACCGCACCGGCCGCATCCCGCTCCCGCAATGGCTGCGCCTTGGCCGTTCGGGCGAGGAGGTGCAGCAGACCCTGGAGCGCGCCGGCTTGGACCTGCGGGTGGGCGAGTACCTCGCGCTGCGCCTGGTGGCCGCCGGCGTCGCGGTCGCCCTCGGCGTGCTGCTCACGGTCGCGATGGGCGCGGAAGGCCCGACGATGGCGCTCGCGATCGGCGGGGGCGGGGTCCTCGGCGCCTCGGTGCCCGGCATCATCGTCCGGAGGCGCATCGCCAGCCGCCGCAAGGCCATCGAGCGCGAACTGGTCGAGATGTGCGACCTGATGGCGTCCATGCTCCAGTCCGGCTTCGGCTACCTGCAGGCCCTCAACGCGGTCGCGGAGCAGGTGGAGCAGCCGCTGGCCGGCGAACTGATCCGCATGCGCGACCAGATCCGCCTCGGCGCGGGCGTGGACGACGCGCTGGTCGACCTGAACCAGCGCCTGGACAGCGCCGACTTCGACATGGTGGCCACGGCCATCCTCATTCAGCGCACCAGCGGCGGCAGCCTGGCGCCGATCCTGAGCGGCGTCGCGAAGACCATCCGTGACCGGCACCTGTTCCGCGCGGAGGTGGCCGCGCTGACCTCGCGCGAGCGCTACTCGGCGGTGGTGCTGGCGGGGTTCCCGCTGCTGCTGACCGGCGCGCTCAACCTGATGCTGCCGGAGACGTTCGGACGGCTGTTCACGGACCCAGTGGGCCGCGTGATCCTCGTGATCGCGCTCGCCGCGGACCTCGTGGGCTACCTCCTGATCCGGCGCGCCACGCGGTTGGAGGTGTGACGTGACGATGTCGGCGCCCGCGATCTACGCCGGCCTTGCCGGGGTCGCGGTCTTCCTGCTGGCCGTGGGCATCCTGCGCCGCGCGCCCGGCGCCGCCATCCGG
>CAYTRA010000019.1:7092-14875 GCA_964439675.1 uncultured Dehalococcoidaceae bacterium | reverse complement strand
TCGTCGGAGGTCTCTTCTCGATCAGCCGTCTCGCAGGTGTGTGGTCAGTACACCCCCCATAAAGGGGGAGGGGGTCAGAGGTGGGAGCGCGTCGCGACTACCCCCAGAGTTCAGATGAGCCCTTCATGAAGCGGAGCATCATCAGCATCTCGGCCACGTCCGTACCGCCCTCCGAGAGGTGCGTGCGGTACCAGATGTACTCCGACTTCGGCGTCTCCCCCACCGCCAGCACCTCGCCCCGCGACTCGTAGTCACGGTCCAGGAACATCGGGCCGGCGAGGTGGTTGATCTCGATGGCGCCGAAGAGGCCGACCGCCTTGTTGCGCCGCAGGTCGAAGCCCGGCTCGCACGCCCGCAGGATGCCAACCGCCATCCCCGGGTTGATGATCGGCCCGCCCCACGGAGACGCGCCCGTGTACCACTCGAGGGGTTCCGTCATCGCCTCGATCTGGCGCTGGGCGCGGTCACGGTCGGAGTCCAGGCGGGTGGGGTAGGCGTCCGTCTTCAGCCCGGGCTCGATGTGAGCCAGGATGCGCACCTCGCCTCGAGGCGGGAGGTTGCGGAGGCGTTCCCCGAGCATCGAGGGCTCGTCCGGGTTGCCGATCTTCGCCGTGCCCTCCAGGACGCGGGTGCCGTCTTCCTTCTCCGCCCAGATCTCCATCTGCGCGTCGGTCCGGCGGTCGGGGACGCGGCCGAACGGCTTCACGGGGATGCCGTGGGTGGTGGCGTTCTGGAAGTAGCAGGAGAGGCCGCCCCGCTCGAACCATTCCGGCCCAAAGGCGCGCACGAGCATCGGCGGGAACTGCTGCATGTGGACGGAGCCCGCCACCGTGCCGCCGGAGAAGCCGAGGCGCTGCGCGGTCTTGTCGTCGTGGATGCTCCCCGCGCCGAGGCCGGACGCGAGGTTCGCCGGCGCCTTGGTGGGGCCGGCGAGGACGCCGTCGCGCTCCTCGATGGCGGCCGTGGCGGCCTCGATGGTCTGTGGGGCGTTGCTGGTCGTGGTCATGGTGTCCTCCCGAAGGGCCGTAGTCGCGGGTGCCACCGCGACGCCCGCAGGATACGAGGGCTGCGCAATCGGGTGTGCAACCGAATGTGCAGCCGACGGTCGGCCGGGTGCGGGAGGACGGTCGATCCGCCTCGGGCGTGGCTTTACGCTTCCGTGGCCCCGCGTTCCGGGGTTGCAGGCGTAGGGCCGTAGTGGCCGAGGAGAAGGCGCGATGCCCCAGACGTTGAGCGTGATCAAGGCGGACATCGGCGGGCTCGTGGGGCACTCCTCGATGCATCCGGACGTGCTGGGCGTGGGGCGGGAGCGCCTGGCCCAGGCGGTGCAGTCCGGCCTCCTCATCGACGCGCAGGCCCACGCCTGCGGAGACGACCTCTTCCTCGTGATGTCCCACGAGCACGGCGAGGACAACGAGATCGTCCACCGCTTCGCGTGGGACACCTTCGTGGAGGGGACGGAGGTCGCGAAGCGCCTCCACCTCTACGGTGCGGGGCAGGACCTCCTGGCCGACGCCTTCTCCGGCAACATCCGCGGCATGGGCCCCGGCTCGGCGGAGGTGGTGATCTCGGAACGGCCCAGCGAGCCGGTGATCGTCTTCATGGGGGACAAGACGTCCGCGGGCGCCTTCAACCTGCCGCTGTACAAGATGTTCGCGGACCCCTTCAACACGCCGGGACTGGTCATCGCCGAGGCCCTGCACCAGGGCTTCGCGTTCGAGGTCCACGACGTGAAGCACCACCGCAAGGTGATGTTCACCACGCCCGAGGAGACATACGACCTCCTGGCGTTCATCGGCTCGCCCTCGCAGTACGCGGTGAAGCGCGTGGTGAGCCGCGCCACCGGCGAGGTGGCTGCCGTGTCTTCCACGGACAAACTCGCGGACATCGCCGGACAGTACGTGGGCAAGGACGACCCGACCGCCATCGTGCGGTGCCAGGGCGCGTTCCCCGCCGTCGGCGAGGTGCTGGAGCCCTTCACCACCCCGTTCCTCGTCGAGGGCTTCCTGCGTGGCTCGCACAACGGCCCGTGGATGCCGGTCGGCCTCGCCGATGCCCAGCCGTCGAGGTTCGACGGACCGCCTCGGGTGGTGGCGCTCGGGTTCCAGTTGGCGGAGGGGAAACTCGTCGGCCCTCGTGACTTCTTCGCGGATGTCGCGTTCGACAACGCGAGGCGGCAGGCAAACGAGGTGACCGACTACCTGCGCCGCCACGGCCCCTTCGAGCCGCACCGTCTCCCCCTGGACGAGATGGAGTACACCACCATGCCCTCCGTGGCGGCGAAGATGGCGAACCGCTGGTCTGACCTGTAGCCGCGGCTTCCGAGCGCCCCTCGATGCTGACGTTACGGGACCGATACGGGCGGCGCTCGGAAGCATGCCGCCGCTTCACCTATAATCCCCTTCGCCGACCGATCCTCCGCCAGGGGCCGACCTGCCATGCGCGGGATGGCTCTGCGACCACTCTGTACCCCTGAGCGAACCGCCCCTCGGCGTCTCGCCATCGAGCACAGCAGGAGAACCGCCATGGCCACCGAGATCATCACCCGCGCCTACGTGCCCGCGGACGTGCCGCGTGACCTGGTGAAGACGTACGAGTCCAACTTCAGCCTGGTGACGAAGGACACGGGACGCCTCGCGCTGTTCGCCGGCGACCAGAAGGTGGAGCACCTCAACGACGACTTCTTCGGGGAGACCAAGTCCGGCCCCATCGCGCCGGACGACGCGGACCCGGAGCACCTGTTCCGCATCGCGGAGCAGGGGACCATCGGCTGCTTCGCCAGCCAGCTGGGGCTCATCGCGCGGTACGGGCCGGACTACGCCAGCGTGCCGTACATGGTGAAGGTGAACAGCAAGACGCACCTCATCACCACGAAGGACGGCGACCCTCGCAGCCGCGACTGGGTGACCATGGACCAGGTGGTCTCCCTCCGCGAGGCGGGCCTGAACATCGTGGGCGTCGGCTACACCGTCTACCCCGGCAGCGAGTTCGAGTCCGAGCAGATGGCCGGGGCGGCCCAACTCTGCTACGAGGCCCACCGCAACGGCCTGCTGGCCGTCCTCTGGGTGTACCCGCGCGGCCGTGCCGTCCCCAACGAGCGTGACCCGCACCTGATCGCGGGCTGCGCCGGGCTGGCGGCCACGCTGGGCGCGGACTTCTGCAAGGTGAACTACCCCAAGACGACCGACGGCTCCTCGGTGCCGGAGGCGTTCAAGGAGGCTGTCAAGGCCGCCGGCCGCACGCGCCTCATCACCGCCGGCGGCGAGGGCACGGACGTGGAGGCGTTCCTCCAGACCCTGCACGACCAGATCTTCATCAGCGGCGCCAGTGGCAGCGCCACCGGCCGCAACATCCACCAGAAGCCGCTGGCGGAGGCCGTGCGCATGACGCAGGCCATCGCCTCCGTCACCTACGGCGGCTGGTCCGTCGAGGAGGCCGCCGCGGTCTACCGAGGCGAGCGCGAGTACTCGGCGTAGACGCCCCCGATCAGGTCGAGGGGCGGAGAGGGTGACTGCGACGACAGGCACGACTGGCACCACCGGGAGCGGAGACATCCTGCACACGAGCGCGCTCGAACTCGGCGCGGCGCTGGCCGACCGCGTGCCGGCCGAGGTGGGCGCGATCCTGCTGCGCTTCGCGGACGCTGCCTCGCGCGTACGGGGGGCCCTGGCCACCGCGCCGCTGGACGGCAACCTGGGCAAGACCGGCGCCACCAACGCGCAGAACGAGGCGACGGCGAAACTGGACGACGTCGCCAACGAGATCTTCCGTGACGCCCTCTGGTCCGTCCCCGGCGTCGCCCGCCTGATCTCCGAGGAGGAGCCCGACCCCATCGAGGTCGGCGACGGCCCGTACACCTGCTGCTTCGACCCGCTCGATGGCTCCTCGAACATCGGCATCGCCGCCGTCGGTTCCGTGCTCGGTATCTACGAGGGCGCCTCGGCGCCGCCGAGCGAGGCCGCACCGATGACGGGCCGGCAACTGGTGGCGTCCGCGTTCGTCGTCTACGGCCTGCCTACCGTCCTGGTCATCGCCACCTCGGAGGCCGCGGACGGCTTCGCGTTTGACCCGGCGGACGGCACGTGGCGGCTCGCGTTCCAGGGCATCGGCATCCCGGAGGCGCAGTACACCAGCATCAACTGGACGTACCAGCACCGCTGGTCCGCGCCCGTGGCCGCCGGCGTGGAAGCAGCCTCGGCGCAACTCGGCGGCCGCTACAGCGGCTCCATGGTGGAGGACATCCTGCGCGTGCTGCTCGCCGGCGGCGTCTTCCTCTACCCGGAGGACTCCAAGTCCCCCGGCGGCAAACTGCGCATGCTCTACGAGGTCTGCCCCATCGGCTTCGTGATGCAGGCCGCCGGCGGCGCCGCCATCGATGGCTCCCGGTCCGTGCTCGACGTGCCGGTCACGTCACCGCACCAGCGGGGGCCGTTCATCGCCGGCGAAGCCGCCGCCGTGGAGCGCTACCGGCAGGCGTACACAAGCGCCGCGTCCTAGGGGCTCCACCACCCTCGGACTTCCCTCGCAGCCTCAGCGATGCCACCTTCGGTAGTCTGGAGAGGCGTCGACGCCCGAAGATCATGCCGAATCGAGGTCGCATGACTGTTCCACCCACCAGCCCCAACGTCCCCACCCCGCCCGAGCGGCCCTTCTCCCGCGACTCGTTCGTCGACTCGCCTCGACGGGTCGTGTACCCGCGCGAGACGCGGCGCATCCTGCTGGCCACCGGGAACGCCGGAAAGGTGCGCGAGATCCGCGCCATCCTCGGCGACATGGGAGTGGAGTTGCTGACCCCGCAGGAGGCCGGCATCGCCGTGCCCCCGATCGTCGAGACAGACCGCTCGTACACCGAGAACGCGGTGAACAAGGCCACCGCCGTTGCCCGCGCCTCCGGCCTTCCCGCCCTCGCGGACGACTCCGGCCTCGAGGTGGACGCGCTGGACGGTGAGCCGGGTCCGCTCTCCGCCCGCTTCGGCGGACTGCACGCCCGCACGGACGAGGACCGCTACCGCCTCCTGCTCAAGAGGCTGGAGGGTCTCCCGCGCCACCGCCGCTCCGCCCGCTTCCGCGCCGTCGTGGCCCTCGCCGTCCCCGGCAACCGCCCCGTCGTCCGCGAGGGCGTCGTCGAGGGCTGGATCGCCCTCGAACCGCGCGGGAGCAACGGCCACGGCTACGACCCGGTCTTCGAGGTGGCAGGCACCGGCCGCACCGCAGCGGAGTTGAGCGACGACGAGAAGAACGCCGTCTCCCACCGCGCCCGCGCCCTGGATGCGCTCCGCGAGACACTGGACCGCCTCCGGCTCTACTCCGACTGACGCACCCCGCTCTCCCCTGTAGGGGCGCAGCGTGCTGCGCCCTCATGGCCCTCGGAGTCAGCGGGCTTCGAGGAGTGTTCGAGGGCTTCTAGACCAGGCTGCTACCGACCCTCCCGGGGTGACAGGAGAGCGGGTGAGGCAGGATGAACACAGACATCAGCCCCGAACCAGAACGAGGCGTAGACGGCCGCGAGTGCCGGCTGCTGCTGGACAGCCTGCCGGAGTGGTTCGGCATGCCCGCGGCGAATGACGCCTACGAGCAGGACCTCCCCGGCCTGGACACCTTCACCGCGCTGGACTCGGACGGCCGCATCCTCGGCTTCGTGTCGATGAAGCAGCACTTCCCCGGGTCCGCCGAGATCTGGGTGATGGCCGTGCAGCGCGAGCAGCACCGCCACGGCATCGGCCGAGCGCTGCTGCGGCAGGCGGAGGAGTGGCTGCGCGAGCAGGGCGTGCGCGTGGTCCAGGTGAAGACGCTCGGCCCCTCCCGCGACTACGAGCCGTACGAGCGCACGCGCGCCTTCTACCAGGCGGTGGGCTACAGCCCCTTGGAGGAGTTCCCCCTACTCTGGGACGCGGATAACCCCTGCCTGCTGCTGGTGAAGTCGCTCGTCTGAACCCTCGCCTCGCTCAAGGGCCCTCGAAGCCACGAGGCGGGCAGGTAAAGTTCCTCGCGAGACTGGCACAGATTCGCGCAGTAGATTGCACCTCTGAGTGGTGCTAGTAGCGCCCAATTGGCCGGCTTCCATAGCACCGCCGCGATACAGGCGCTAGATGCCCTGCTCCACCTCGTTGCTATTGTTTTGTTACGCGGTGGCTTCGCCGGGTCTTGATCACTACCCCCGGCGGCCCAATAGTCCCTCGAATCAACGAGTCGTCCCGCCGCGACCTTGATGCGTCGTCAGCGGGGCGAACGTCCGCCCACAGGGGCAGGCGTGTAGGAGTGAGGGAACGAATGCTTTCGATTCGGATGCGCACGGGCCGCATGATGCTGGTCCCGCTGGCGCTGGCCGGCGCGCTGGTCCTCGGCGCCTGCTCGGACGACGGCGACGGTGACGGCGACGCCACCACCACCGCGACGAGCACGGCGACGGGTACGGCCACCGGGACCGCTACCGGCACCGCGACCAGCACGGCGACCGCGACGGCTACCGCCACGGCCACGGAGGAAGCAGCCGCCGGCGAGACCGTCGCCGTGACGGCCGTGGACTACGGCTTCGACGGCCTGCCGGAGACCCTGAACGTGGGCGACTCGCTGACGCTGACCAACGCGTCTGACGCGGAGTTCCACGAGCTGGTGCTCCTGCCGGTGCCGGAGGGCGAGACCCGCTCCGCCGACGAGCTGGCCCAGCTGCCCTTCGAGGAGCTGGAGGCCATCTTCCAGGCCCCGCCGGCCCTGGTGCTGGTTGCCCCGCCGTCCTCGGACGGCATGGCCGTCTTCGGTACGGGCGAGCTGACCCAGCCGGGCCGCTACATCGCCATCTGCAACATCCCGGTGGGGGCGGACCCGGCCGTCGTCGCCGAGGCGATGCAGTCGGCGGGCGGCGAGGCCCCGGAGCTGGGCGACGGCGCCCCGCACTACACCGAGGGCATGTACGCCGAGGTGACCGTGGAGGCCGCCGAGTAGTCTCGGCCCTCGCTAACGCGGACTGACGAGAGGCCCCGGCAATGCCGGGGCCTCTCTCGATCTGCTCCCCGTCAGCGGCGGCCTTCGGCGTGCTCCTCGCTAGGATCTGACTCGATGGCCGAACCGCAGAACCTGTACGACGACCCGGAGTTCTTCGCCGGGTACGCACGCCTGCCCCGCTTCGGCGAGGGCTGGACGGACGCCTACGAGCACGAGGCGTTCAAGTCGCTGCTGCCGGACATGACCGGCCTGCGCGCGCTGGACCTCGGGTGCGGCGCCGGGCAGTGGGCGCTCCACCTCGCCGAGTCCGGCGCCGCCGAGGTGGTCGGCGTCGACCTCTCGGAGCGGATGCTCGCCCTCGCGCGGTCGGAGCGCAGCCACCCCCGCATCTCCTACGTCCGCGCCTCGCTGGAGGACGTGACCTTCGAGGCGTCCCGGTTCGACCTGGTCATCAGTTCGCTGGCGTTCCACTACGTGGAGGACTTCGCAGACCTCGCGCGGCGGATCACCTCGTGGCTCGCACCGGGCGGGCGCCTCGTGTTCTCCACGGAGCACCCGGTCTACCTCTCGCGCGCGACGGGCGAGGGCTGGGCCGGGACCGAGGAGGGCGCGCCGTGGCTGCTGGACCGCTACGGCGAGGAGGGCCTGCGCGAAGAGGAGTGGATCGTGCCCGGCGTGCGGAAGTACCACCGCATGGTCTCCACCATCCTCAACACGCTCATCGAGGCGGGCCTGACGGTCGAGCGGGTGCTGGAGCCGATGCCGGACGAGGCGATGCTGCGTCGCCATTCCGAATGGGCACGAGAACGCCACCGGCCGTTCATCCTCCTGGTCCGCGCCC
>CAYTRA010000019.1:0-6992 GCA_964439675.1 uncultured Dehalococcoidaceae bacterium | reverse complement strand
CCCATGAACCACTTGAACGCCGTCGAGGTGCGCTCGGTCGCCAGGAGGCCGACCACCCACGCGGTGCCGATCACCAGCGAGCCGATGCCGAGCATGGTGGTGGACGCGCCCCAGCCGAACCACATCATCGCGAGCGCCAGCAGCCAGGGTGCGCTCGCCATCGGTCAGCCTCGTTCGCCCGCATGCGTGAGGTAGACGTCGTACCGCGCAGCACGCCCCTCGACCACCAGGTCCGGCCGCCGCCCCTCGAGGGCCACCGGCGGCGCATGCACTGGCCGCTTCACCACCACCCGGCGTCGCGCCACCTCGAGGGCGGCTCGCAGCAGCGAGGGCGCTTCGTCCTCCGAGTCGGGGCCGAGCAGGCGCTGCAGGAGTTGCATCTCCTTCTTCTGCGCCGCCGCCTTGCGCCGCTCCGGGAACATCGGGTCGACCAGCACCACGTCCGGCCGCTCGTCCTCCGCCAAGGTGGCCAGCACCTCGCGGGCGTCGGCCACGCGCAGGTCGATGCGCGATACGAGCGCGTCGAGGCCCCCCGCTGCCGCGCGCTCCAGCGCGTCACGCAGCAGCAGCGCCACAACCGGCGAACGTTCGCACGCGACCACGCGACACCCGAGGGCCGCCGACAGCACGCTCTCCCGACCGAGGCCAGCCGTGGCGTCCAGCACCAGCGGCTCGGGGTGGCGCTTCAGGCCGAGCGCCTTCGCAAGGCGGGACTCGCCGCGAGCGCCGCTGCGGAGGCGGTCGCCCAGGTCACCCTCCAGCAGGTCCGCGCGCACCGCGCCGGGCGCACCGGGCCGCGGGTCGACGAGCGCCCACCCCCGCGCGTCCAGCACCAGGGCGAGGTCACCCTCGGACGGGGTGTCGGCGAGGGGGAGGGCGAGCCGGGCCGCCTCGGCGGCCGCGCGTGCGTGAAGGTCTGGCGTGCTCGCCGCGACCACCAGCGGCGGGCGGCGCATGTCCGGCGAGGGCTCGGCGCTCGGAGAGATGGCGCGCGTCATGGTGCTTCCATCGTACGCGCCCGTCGAGGGGGCGCATCGACCGCTCCGATGCGTCGGGCACCGTGGGGCAAGACGGTGCGCTACACTCGATCGTGATGGCACACCCGGAGTTCGAGGCGCCCGAACGGCCTGACGAGGCAGCCCTGGTGGATGCACTGGGGCGGCCGCTGCACGACCTCCGCATCTCCGTCACGGACCGCTGCAACTTCCGCTGCCGCTACTGCATGCCGAAGGAAGTCTTCGGCCCGAACTTCGCGTTCCTCCCCCGCTCCGAGGTGCTCACCTTCGAGGAGATCACCCGCGTCGCCCGCCTCTTCGCCGACCGAGGCGTGCGCAAACTGCGCCTCACCGGCGGCGAACCCACGCTGCGCGCGCAACTGCCCACGCTGGTCGCCATGCTGCGCGAGATCCCGGACGTGGAGATCGCGATGACCACGAACGGCACCATGCTCAAGACGCTCGCGGGGCCCCTCGCGGAGGCCGGCCTGGACCGGGTGACCGTGAGCCTGGACTCGCTGGACGACCCCACCTTCCGCGCCATGAACGACATGGACTTCCCGGTCGCCCTCGTCCTCGAAGGCATCCAGGCCGCTGCGGATGCGGGCCTCGGCCCCGTGAAGGTGAATGCTGTCGTCCGTCGAGGCGTGAACGACCACACGGTGCTGGACCTGGCGGATCACTTCCGGGGCACCCCCCACATCCTCCGCTTCATAGAGTTCATGGACGTGGGCACCACCAACGGCTGGAAGATGGACGAGGTGGTGCCCGCCGCCGACCTCGTGCGCGCCCTCGATGCTCGCTTCCCCCTCGAACCCGTCGAGGCGAACTACACCGGCGAGGTGGCCCAGCGCTACCGCTACCGCGACGGCGCGGGCGAGGTGGGGTTCATCACCAGCGTCACGCAGCCCTTCTGCGGCACCTGCACCCGCGCACGCCTCTCCGCGGAGGGCAGCCTCTACACCTGCCTGTTCGCCTCGGACGGCGTCGACTTCCGCGCCCCCCTGCGCGCCGGTGCCACGGACGCCGACCTCGGCGCCCTCATCGACGCCACGTGGCACGCCCGCAGCGACCGCTACTCCGAGATCCGCACCCAGGCCACCCCCGCCGCCCGCAAGCGCGTCGAGATGTCCTACATCGGGGGGTAGTGCATGCCTGACGACACCGCTCGGCTGTCGCACCTGGACGAGCGCGGGAACGCGCGCATGGTGGACGTGTCCTCGAAGGACGTGACATCGCGCGAGGCGACCGCTCGAGGGCGCGTGGTGATGCAGCCGGAGACGCTCGCGATGATCGTCGAGGGCCGCGCGCCCAAGGGGGACGTGCTGGCCACCGCGCGCATCGCCGGGATCATGGCGGCGAAGCGCACCCACGAACTCATCCCGATGTGCCACCCCCTCCCCATCAGCGGCGTCACCGTTGACCTCGCCCCGTCGGAGGCGGGCGACGCCATCGAGGTGGAAGCGACCGTGCGGGTGACCGGCCAGACAGGCGTCGAGATGGAAGCGCTCACCGCCGTGAGCGTCGCCGCCCTCACCGTCTACGACATGTGCAAGGCCGTCGAGCGCGGCATGCGCATCGAGGCCATCCGCCTCGTCGCCAAGTCCGGCGGCAAGTCCGGCGACTACACCGCCGACTAGCCCCGCCACAGCCCTCAACCCGTACGCACTGAGCCTGTCGAACTACGGACGGGCATCGATGCTCCACGGCATCCCTCAACCTTGCCGGAGCACGGGCACCCACCCAATGCCCCAGCGCATCCCCTCAACCCGTTCGTGCTGAGCCTGTCGAAGTACGGACGGACATCGATGCCGCGGGACCCTCACCCGTGCGCGCTGAGCACTACTCGCGCGCCCGCCACCGGCGCGTGACCGGCCCCGCGTCCTCATAGCGGCGCGTCTGCACCTCATCAATGCGCAGGACGTACAGGACGTAGCGGTCGCGAGGCTCGTACGGGCACGCCGCCACCGCGAGGGCTCGCACGTCCGCGTCGTCCACGCGCACCCCCACTCCGCCCACAAGCACCTCGCCCGCACCACCGGAGTCGTCCTCCACGCCTGCGTGCAGCGCGAAGCGCGAGCCGCGCTCCAGGTCCCGCCCCTTCGGCGACGTCGGCTCCATGAAGATGAACAACTCCGCGCCCGCCTCGAAGGCGTCGCCCACGCCGGGCGTCACCGGGTGCACGCGCGGGCTCCCGTCTGCACGCACGGTGGCGAGGTAGGACACGCGCCCGTGCAGCCGCTCGCGGACGAACGCCGCGAGTTCCGGCTCCGCGTTCCGGAACACCTCGAACGGCACGGTCACGAGAATGCCTCGCCCCCCAGGTAGCGGGCGGCTGCTGCGATGGCAGCGTGGGCGTAGGGGATGTACCGCTCCGGGGGGATGTCCAGCGGGCGGAGTTCCTCGTGGCGTTCGCCGGCCGCGTCCGCGCCCAGCGCCGCCTGCGTCGTGTCCAGCCCGATGCTCAGTTCGTACAACGCGCCGTCATTCCCGAGGATCACGCAGCCCAGTTCCGGGTCCGCGCCGCCCGGCGGTTCGACCTCGATGCCGTAGGCGAAGACGGCGCCCGGGAAGGGCGGGAACGGGTCGATGAGGCTGGCCGCCTCCTTCACCTGCGCTCGCAGCGCCTCGGCGGCGCGCTGCACGATGGCGTCCGCCGTCGCGAGGAGGGTTACAGGGTCGCGTGGCTCGGGCATGTGCGTGCTCCCTCGATGTGCCGGCTGGGCGGGTGTGTGCGCGCGCCTGTGCGTGATGGTGGGTGGCAGCGGGGGCTGCCCGTGGGGCTATGATGGAGGGCGAGGGGTCTGATGGCCAACTGGCCGTCATGGTGAGCGCCGCTGCCAGGGACGTGGCAGCGCGCGCAGGGCTGGTCCGCATGCAGGCGACGCGACGGCAGATTCTGGACTACCTCCGCGAACACGGCGAGGCCAACGTGCGCGCGCTGGGCGAGCACCTGGAGTTGACCGCTACCGGCGTCCGCCAGCACCTGACCATCCTGGAGCGCGAGGGCCTGGTCGCCAGCCGCGAGGTGCGCGGCCGCGTCGGCCGCCCGGCGCTGAACTACCGGCTCACGGACCAGGGCGAGGCGCTCTACCCCAAGGCGTACGACCGCCTGGCCGTGGCGATGATCGCCGCGGCGAAGGAACGCCTGCCGCAGGAAGCCTTCACCGGCCTCATGCAGGAGGCGGCCCGCGTGCTCGCCGAGGATCACGTGGACCGCGTGAGTCGAGGCGTCCCGACGGAGCGCGTCACCTCCCTCTGCGAGGTGCTGCGCGAACAGGACATCGTCGCGGGTTTCAAGCGGACGCCGGACGGCTACCTGCTGGAGCAGCGCACGTGCCCCTTCCATGACGCGGTGGAGGCCTCGACGGCCACATGCGACCTGGACCTGGCGCTGCTGGGCGCCATGACGCGGCTTGACGTCGAACTAGTCTCCTCCCGTGCGCATGGCGACCACACGTGCCAGTTCCTGCTCCGCCCCCGCCCCACCTCCGAGGGCGCCCCGGTCAGCGAGGCGCGCTGATCTCGTTCCGCGCCGTACCTCGATCCGCCTGTGCACGCCTCGATCTGCGCTCCCGACGCGCGGCTTCGCGTCGACGCCTCCCGAGGGTGGCGTCTATCATGGCGCCACCCTCGGGCGGGGGTGAGTCTGGACAAGCCTGGTGACGACACCGCGCCACCTGCGCCCGCGTGGTTCCTCGCTCCCCACATTCGCTGCGCACTGCGGTGGCGGTGACCGCCGGCGGCGCACGCCCGCCGGGCGGCGCTCTGCGACGCAGGTGATACGCGCGACCAGAGGGGAGCCCCGGTGACGGTCTGGGTGGGGCGCTACGCCATGGTCTCCGGCCAGGTCCGCGAACACGGGCCGTGGCTGGTGGACCGCGTCCGCCGCCGCGAGGAGGAGTCGCTCCGCGTCCTGGTGCTCGCGGAGCCCATGGACGCGCGCTCCGTCGAGTTCTGCCAGGAGGTCGCGGAGGCCGTCGCCGCCCTCTTCGCGCGCGAGTCGCTCTCGATCACGGGGGGCCTGCTGCGCGCGCTGCGCCAGGCGCACGCCAACCTGGCCGAGTGGAACCGGCGCTCCCTGCGCGAACACCGCGTGGCCGTGGGCGTCACGTGCGTGGTGGTGCGCGACGACGAAGTGCTGGTGGCGCAGGCCGGCCCGGGCTGCGTCTACCTCCGCCAGGGTGATCGCGTCACGCGCCTCGCCACCGAGGGCCTGCCGGCCGCGCTGCCCCTCGGCGGCGACGAGCCAATCGACCCGCTGTTCACGTCCGGCACGCTGACGGACGGCCAGGTGCTGCTGCTCACCTCCAACGCGGAGCAGGCCCTGGGCCACCGCACCATCGAGGCAGCCCTGAACGCGGGGCCGGAGCACGCGCTCGCCCGCCTCTTCCCACACACCCGCAACCTCACGGACATGACCGCCGTGTTGGTCGCCGACCTCGACATCGACGAGGAGCAGGCCGCCGCACCCCTGGACTTCGACCCGCACGACGCCGATGCCTCCGACGAGGCTCCCGAGGACTACGAGGGCCGCGAGGTCGCCTTCACCGGTCTGGAGGACCGACCAGAGCCGCCGCCGGCAAAGCGCCCTCGAGGTTGGCGTGTCGTCGGCAGCCGGGAGCGGCGGCCGCTGCCCTCGCTGCGCCGCACGCGCTCGATCGGCCGCGGGGGCGAGGCGCCGCTCGTGCCGTGGCGCACCGCCGCCATCGTCGCCGGGGTGGCGCTGCTGCTGGCCCTGCTCGCATGGTGGGTGCTGCCCGGCCTGCTCTCCGAGGACCGCGCCGCCGAACTCGAGGACGCGATCACCCAGGCCAACGCGCAACTCGCGGCGGCGGAGGTGGCGGACTCCCCCGCCGAACAACGCGAGGCGTTACAGGCCGCCCTCGCGGAGGCGGAGCAGGCCCGCGCACTCGCGCCGGACGATCCGCGCATCGCGCAGGTGGAGGCGGACGCGCGGGCGCGGCTGCAGTTGCTGGACGCCGTCACCATCGTCGAGACGCTCACCCCGGTCATCACCTTCGAGGGCGCCGTCACCGCGCCCGTGCAACCGGAAGAACTGGTCGCCGGCGGCGGCTCACTGTGGCTGCGCGAGAGCGGCCGCGGCCGCGTGATCCGCATCGACCCCTCGGGGGTGGAGGACCCCGTCGAGGTGTTCGTGTCCGGGCAGACCTACGGCGATGTGACGGCGCGCGATCCGCAGGCGATCGCGTGGGATGGCTCGACGGGGCGGTTGCTGGTGGTGGACGCCGGACGCGCCCTCTTCGCCATCCCCGAGGCGCCCGAGGCCACCCCACAGCCGCTGCCCCTCCGCGACTCGGACGAACTGCGATCCGTGGCGGCCATCGCTGTGTACCTGGGCAACCTCTACCTCCTCGACCCGGAGGCCGGCGAGGTCTGGAAGTACCTCCCCGCCGCGGAGGGCTTCGATTCCGAGCGTTCCGGCCTGATCGGCGGCGTGGACATGGGCGACGCGAGCGCCCTGACCGTGGACGGCGAGGTCTACATCCTGGACGGCGAAACGGTGCGCCGGTTTGTGCAGGGCCAGGAGGTGGAACCGATCCTCTCCGGCATCGACGAGCCGCCGGAGTCCCCCACGGGCCTGGTGGAGGACGTCCTCCGCGGCCTGCTCTACGTGGCGGACCGCGGCCACAGCCGCATCGTCGCCGGCGAGAGCACGGGCCCATTCCTGCGCCAGTACCGCCACCCGGACTTCATCGACCTGCGCGGCGTCTCCGTGGCCCCCGACGGCACCCTGCTCTACGCACTGACCGGCTCCGGCGTCTCGTCCTTTCCCATCCAGCCCCGCCAGGACTGAGCGCCGGCCCCTCCCCCACGGAGGGGTCGACAACCCTTCTGCCCCCCCCACAGAGGGGTAGGCACCCCTTCTGACCCCCTCCCCCTTTTATGGGGGAGGGTTGGGATGGGGGCCGCCAGCCCTCGATGATCCGCCCCACACCCGACCCTTCGAGGGCCGGCCGCCAAAACCCGTTCGTC
>CAYTRA010000018.1:0-15135 GCA_964439675.1 uncultured Dehalococcoidaceae bacterium | reverse complement strand
GAGCCGCGCCCCCATGATCCCCGCACCTACGACGCAGACTGTCTGGACTGCCAAGCGGACCACCTCTCCTGTGCCTCAGTGAGTGAGTGCTCAGTAGTGATACAAGAACGAAGATGTTCCGGTCAAGGAGGAATCTCGCCTCCTCGGCCGCCGGACGAGCCCTTGGCTGACGTTGCTGTCTAAGCGCTACTGCTGGGGTTGCCGCCCGAGCGCTACTTACGCGGGCGCGCCCGCGCGCCTCGGCGCGTTGTCTCGGACGAACTGGATGATGTCGTTCGTGTCCGTACCCGGGCCGAAGACTCCACCGAAGCCCATGGCCTTCACCTCTGCCACGTCCGACTCCGGAATGATGCCGCCGCAGAACAGCAGGACGTCATCAACCTGGCGCTGCTTCAGTTCTTCCACGATGCGCGGGAACAACTCCATGTGCGCGCCCGACAGGATCGAGATGCCCACGACCTGGACGTCTTCCTGCAGCGCGGCCTCCGCGATCATGGCGGGCGTCTGGCGGATACCGGTGTAGATCACTTCCATGCCGGCGTCGCGGAGCGCGCGAGCCACTACCTTCGCCCCTCGGTCGTGTCCATCCAGGCCAGGCTTGGCCATCAGCACACGGATCGGCGCGTCTTCTGACATGTCCATCCCAACCGACTAGGGCCCCCGCTTCCGCGAGGGCAATCCATGTTTGTGGCGTCAGGAGGCATGCCCACCGGCCCCGAAGGGCGCCCGGCGGGCGTCGCCCTCCACAGAAGTCAGCAGATCAGGCCAGTGGCCACGCCCGACTCGAACTGCTCCTGCGACATGCCGAGCAACTCGCGGTAGACGTACTCATTATGTTCACCCAGGATCGGCGCCGGTCCTCGGACCCGCGCGCCGTCATCGGCGTAGCGGAACGTCACGCCGGGCACCGGGCCCGGCCCGGAGATGCGATGTCGCACCACCGGGAAGAATCCGCGCTCCCGCAGGTGGTCGTTGTTAAGCGCGTCCCGCGAGTTCAGGACGGGGTGCGAGGGCACCTTCACCGCCTGCAGCGCGTCCGTCACCTGCCACGGCGACCGCGTGGCGGTCCATGACGAGATGGCGGCGTCGATCTGCTCCTGCTGGCGCAGGCGGTCGTCCAGGCTCGACGCCTCCGGCAGGTCCACGCCGTCCGAGGCGAGCACACCCGCCAGGGCACGCCACTCCTCGTCCGTGCGGACGGAGAGGGCCACCCACGCGTCCGTGCCCTCGCAGCGGTAGAAGCCGTGCGGAGCCTTGGTCTTGGACTTGTCGGACGAGCGCTGGATCGGATCGCCGATGGCCTCGCGCAACAGGGGCACTGGAATCATCGAGACTAGGCCCTCGAGCTGGGACAACTCGACGTGTGTGCCCTTGCCGGTGCGCTCCACGGAGCGCAGCCCCGCGAGGATGGCCATGGCGCCGTACATGCCGCCCACGGTGTCGCCGTAGAAGATGCCGATCTTGGTGTCCGGGTCGCCCTCGTCACCGGTGATGGAGGCGATGCCGGAGCCGTGCAGCAGGTGGTCGCCGTAGGAGACGTAGTCCCGCTCCGGGCCGCTCGCGCCGTACCCGGACATGGAGAGCATCACCAGCCGCGGGTTGCGCTGGCTCAGGACGTCGTACCCCAGGTCCAGGCTGGGCATCACGCGAGGCGCGAAGTTCTCGATGAGCGCGTCCGCCTGCTCCACCAGGCTCAGCAGCACCTCGCGTGCTTCCGGGTGCTTCAGGTTGAGCGCGGCCGACTTCTTGCCGCGGTTGCACGCGCCGTAGTATCCGCTCCGCTCGTAGGAGCGCACGTCGTCCGAGAAACTCCCGGACCAGCGGAGGATGTCGATGCGGGTGGAGGTCTCCACCTTGATCACCTCGGCGCCCAGGTCCGCCAGGATCATGCCGGCGTAGGGGCCGGCCCAGGACCAGCCCATGTCCAGGATGCGGTAGCCCGAGAGCGGGCCGTCGCTCGTCGGCCGGGTCATGACGCCGCCTCCCACTGCTTGAGCACCTGCCCCGCGGACGCGGCGACGGGCGCCTTCAGGCTCTTGGAGTCGAGCATGGGGATGCTGGCCCCCTGGACCTGCTGCTCGCCCACGGTGATGTCCTGCCAGTACTCACGCGCCTGGAAGGCGGGCGACTCGCGCACTTCCTTCAGCGAGCGCGGCAGCGCCACGGGGACGCCGTGCTTCTGGCCTTCCTCGTACATCCACTGCCGAGGGTGCTGCGAGGTCCACTCCGCCAGGTGCGCCCAGATCACGTCGCCGAACTGGTGCCGGGCCATGCGGTCCTGCATCCATTCTTCCTGCGACCACTCCGGGTTGCCCATCCACTCCATCATCCGGGTCCAGTGGTGTTCTTCCACCGTGCGGATGTAGATCTGGCCGTCAGCCGCCGGAAGCAGCCAGCCGATGCGCAGGCGCTGGTTCGGGTGGCCGGAGAGCGTGCCGTTCCACACCACGCCCGGCACGCTGCCGTGCAGCATGGCGGCCATGACCTCCTGCACGGAGACGTCCACCACCACCGCCTGCGTGCGCTTCCCCGCCGTCAGCGCCCCCACGAGGGCGCCCGAGGCGGCGGACATGCCCGCCAGGATCTCGGACTGTCGGCCGGGCGGCAGCACAGGGCTGTAGTGCGCCACGTCGTCGTCCGGCACCTGCCGGCGCGTGACGTAGGCGAGGCCGCCGGAGGCCCACTCCGTGATCTCGTCCGCCTCGTACTCCGCGTTGGGGCCGGTGAGGCCGAACGGGGTGATGGCGACCAGCACGCGGCCCGGCCACATCGCCTCCGCCTCCTCGGCGGTGGTGGGGAGGCCGGCCTCGCGCAGGCTGTTCAGCGGCAGGTCGGTGATGATGATGTCCGCGTTGCGGCCCATGGCGGTCAGGTCGCACTCACCGTCCACGATCGTGCGGCCTCGGTCGAAGTACGCCGACTCCACGGGGTCAAGCGTCCGGTCCACGCCGGAGCGGACCTGGCAGACGTCCGCGCCCTGGGCGGCGAGGATGAGCGCCGCATACGCGGCGCCCACCCCTTGCCCGATCTCCAGGACGCGCAAGCCCTCGGCAGCTTGCATTGCGATCCCTACTTGCTACCCCGCAGGCGCGGGTCGAGTTCGTCGCGCAGGGCGTCACCAAACATGTTCAGGCCGAACACGGTGATGGTGATGACCAGGCCGGGGAAGATCGCCAGCCACGGCGCGTTGTAGACGTACAGGCCCGTGCTGCCGCTGAGCATGCGACCCCACGAGGCGGTTGGAGGCGGAATGCCGAAGCCCAGGAAGCTCAGCGACGCCTCCGCCAGGATGGCGGCGCTCAGGCCCACCGTGGCCAGCACCATCACCGGGCCGAAGAGGTTCGGCAGGATGTGACGGAGCAGGATGCGGCCGTCGCCCGCGCCCAACGCCTGGGCTGCCTCGACGTACGTGGAGCCCCGGATGGAGAGCGTGCTGGCCCGCACCACTCGCAACTGGCCGATGCCGAGCGAGAGCGCGAGGACGGACACGATCTGCCACACGCCGCCGCCCACCACGGCCAGCAGGGTCAGGAGCAGCACCAGCGTGGGGAAGGACACCCACGCGTCCACGATGCGCTGGATGATGCTGTCCAGCAGCCCGCCGTAGTACGCCCCCACCATGCCGCCGATGATCGCGACGACCATGGCGAGGATCACGGCGCTGAAGGCCACCACCACGGTGGTGCGCGCGCCGAAGATGATGCGGCTCAACTGGTCGCGGCCCAGGTTATCGGCGCCCATGGGGTAGTCCCAGGAGACACCGGCGAAGCGCGCGCCCAGGTTCGTCTCGTTGATGCCGTACGGCGCCAGCACGTCCGCGAACGCCGCCACGAACAGAAGCACCGCCATGATGACGAAGCCCAGCGTCCCAAGCGGCTGCTTGCGGACGAATCGCTTCACGAACTTCCAGGAGCGCGAGGACGGCTTGCTCGAGAGCGACGTCGCGCCCGAGACCGCAATCGGCTGTTGGTCTACTGCGTTCGCCACGGCTACCTCCCCAGCCGAATGCGCGGGTCGAAGTACTGGTAACTCAGGTCCACGCAGAGGTTCACCACCATGACCGCCACCGTGAACATGAGGGTGATGGCCTGGACCATGGGGTAGTCACGTTGCGAGATGGAGTCCACCAGGAAGCGGCCCATCCCCGGCAACGCGAAGATGGTCTCCATGATGACGGACCCCGCGATGATGGACGGGATCTGGAGGCCGATGAGCGTGATCACGGGGATCATCGCGTTCTTCAGCACGTGCCGGCCAATGACCGTCCGCTCCGTCAGGCCCTTGGCCTGCGCGGTGCGGACGTAGTCCTGGCGGATGACCTCCAGGATCATCGTGCGGGTCATGCGCATCACCGTCGCGGACGATCCGGCGCCGGCGATGATGGCCGGCAGGATCATGCCCCGCAGGTTCGCCATGGGGTCATCGAAGAGCGGCACCCAGCCGGACACCACCGCGAAGTTCCACATGATGGACGGGATGATGATCACCAGCGTGGCCAGCCAGAAGTGCGGGATGGCCAGCATCGCCGTCGCGAAGCCCCGAGCGCCGTAGTCCAGCCACGAACCCGGACGGATAGCAGAAAGCACTCCGAAGGGGATCGCCACGATCAGGCTGATGGTCAGGCTCATGATGCCCAACTGCACGCTGACTGGGCCGCGCTCCTTGATCTCTGTCCACGCCGTGCGACCACTCTTCAAGGACTCGCCCAGGTCGCCCCGGAGGAGGCCCGAGATGTAGTTGGCGAACTGCTCCGGGATGGATCCACTGATCCCCAGCCGCTCTCGCAACGCCTCGGCTGAGGGCGCGTACGCGTTGTCCTCCACCATGAACGTGACGATGTCGCCCGGGATCAGGCGGATGAGCGTGAACAGCAATGTCACCACGATCAAGAGCGTGGGGAACATCACCAGGATGCGTCTGATCACGTATGCGTTCACAGAGCCTGCACCTTAGATAGCGGTGACGCGGCAGGGCCTAGCGGCCCTCCCGCGTCCCGACTCAACACCTGTTGTCGCTACGCCTTGTTCAGCCAGACGCCCCGGTCGCGGTTGCCGTGGTCGTACGACACGTGCGGCCGGTAGTTCGCCACGTGCGGCTGCCAGGCAGCGATGCTCGTGTACGAGGGCTGGTAGACGTAGTACTGCTTCGTCGCGATGTACCGCTGGATCTCGTTGACGATCTCCTTGCGGGCCTCCACGTCCAGTTCCTGGCGCTGCTTGAGCAGCATGTCCTCCAGCGTGGTGTCTCGCACCTTGCTGAAGTTCTTGCTGCCCGTGGAGTGGTGGACGTCCCACAGCATCTCGTCCGGGTCGCCCATGAACCGGACGATGTGGTGCGACATGCCGTCGTACGTCGGGTTGCTGTTCATGACGGAGCCCACGTAGGCGCCGTACTCCAGCATCACGATGTTCAGGTTGATGCCGATGGGCTGCAGGAAGCTCGCCAGCAGCTCGCCCGACTGCTCCTGCCCGACGTACGGGTAGTAGTCACCACTGAAGGTGTCCACACCCATGGCGTCCAGGAGCTTGCGCGCCTCTTCCGGGTTGTACTCGTAGTACTTGGAGCCTTCACCCAGCTGGTCCGGCGGCAGGCGCCAGTCCGTCCACAGCGCCTGGATCGGGCCGTTGTCGATGGTGCCGTGGCCGTGGTAGACGGAGTCCACCCAGCCCTGGCGGTCGATGGCCATGGAGACGGCGTGACGGAAGCGCTCGTCCTCCGTGATCGGCTGGTCCAGCCGGAAGTTCACGCCCATGGCGACCACACTCAGGCTGCGGTACGCCACGATGTCCGGGCGGCCGGAGATGAACGAGTCCATGTTCTCGTCAGAGAGGGCGTGGATGTCCAGCTCACCGGCACGGAAGGCGGCCAGCTGCGCGTTCGCGTCGGGACGCGCCGTCATCTTGATCTCGTCGACGTACGGCCCTTCGCGCCAGTAGTTCTCCCGGCGCCGGACCGTCATGCCGTTGCTGGGCTGCCAGTCCGTCAGTTCGAACGGGCCGGAGCCGAGCGCCATGGCCGACTCCACGCTCGAGAGGTCCCCGAACTGCTCGACCACCTCGGGCGCAATGATCTGGGCGTAGTAGTGGCCCAGGAAGTTGAAGATCGGCGCGGACGGCGCGGTCAGGTTCAGGACGAGCGTCTCGTCGTCCGGGGTGTCGATGCTGTCGATCATCGAGTACTGCCCGGCGTACGGCGCCGGCAGCCCCAGGATGCGCTCGTAGGTGTACTTCACGTCGTCGCTGGTGATGTTGCGGCCACCCAGCGGCTCCCGCTCCGTCCAGACGGCGGCGGGGTCGATTTTGAAGATCAACTGCGTGTCGGAGGCCTGCTCCCAGGACTCGGCGATGTTCGGCGAGACCTGGACGTTGGCGTCGCCGTACTCCGGGCCGAAGTTGTACTGGACCAGCGGGGTGTTCCAGTAGAGCGTCCGGGTGTGCGTGTTGATGGAGGTCGCGGCGTGCGGGTCCCAGGTGACCGGGTCCGGGCCGTAGTTCAGGTTCAGCGTTCCGCCCGGGACGGGCGTCTTGCCGAGATAGGTCTCTTCGCCGTTGATGATCTCGCCGGCGCCGCCCAGCGTGAAGTCCCCACCGCCATCCGCGGTGCCGCCCGGCGCAGCGGTGCCGTTACCGGCCGGCGTCGCGCCCGAGCCTCCGGACTCCTCGTCCGAGCCACATCCGATGAGTGCGGCCGTGGCGAGGCCAGCGCCTCCGAGTGCAGCACCGCGCAGGACGCCGCGACGGCTAATACGCCGCCTGGCTGCTCGCCCCCAATAACCCTGGTCCATCAAGTCCCCTCTCTGCGTGACATGAGCGGTCGCTCGCTCCGTGCTGGGATGTATTTCACGCAGCGATACTGAGTGTCAAGCCTGTGAGAGCGCTCCCTCACACATGCCCGCTGGGAGGGCACCAATCCCCTTGCTGGCTTAGCAACGCGGCGGGCCGGAGGGCATCCCCCGGCCCGCCACGCCAGTGACCAGACAGTTACGCCCGGTTTAGCCACACTCCGCGGTCGCGGTTGCCGTGGTCGTACGACACGTGCGGCCGCCAGTTCGCCACGTGCGGCTGCCAGGCAGCGATGCTCGTGAACGAGGGCTGGTAGACGTAGTAGTTCTTCACTGCCAGGTACCGCTGGATCTCGTTGACGATCTCCTTGCGGGCTTCGACGTCGAGTTCCTGGCGCTGCTTGACCAGCATGTCCTCTAGCCCGGTGTCTCGCACCTTGCTGAAGTTCTTGGAACCGGTGCTGTGGTACATGTCCCACAGCATCTCGTCCGGGTCGCCCATGAACCGGACGCCCAGCATGGACATGCCGTCGTACGTCGGGTCGCTGTTCATCACCGCGCCCACGTACGCGCCGTACTCCAGCATCACCACGTTGAGGTCGATGCCGATCTGGCCGAGGAAGTCCGACATCAGTTCGCCGGACTGCTCCTGACCGCGGTACGGGTAGAAGTCGCAGGCGAACGTGTCCACGCCCATGGCGTCCAGCAGCTTGCGGGACTCCTCCGGGTTGAACTCGTAGAACTTGGAGCCTTCGCCCAGCTGGTCCGGCGGCAGGCGCCAGTCCGTCCACAGCGCCTGGATCGGGCCGTTGTCGATGGTGCCGTGGCCGTGGTAGACGGAGTCCACCCAGCCCTGGCGGTCGATGGCCATGGAGACGGCGTGACGGAAGCGCTCGTCCTCCGTGATCGGCTGGTCCAGCCGGAAGTTCACGCCCATGGCGACCACACTCAGGCTGCGGTACGCCACGATGTCCGGGCGGCCGGAGATGAACGAGTCCATGTTCTCGTCAGAGAGGGCGTGGATGTCCAGCTCACCGGCACGGAAGGCGGCCAGCTGCGCGTTCGCGTCGGGACGCGCCGTCATCTTGATCTCGTCGACGTACGGCCCTTCGCGCCAGTAGTTCTCCCGGCGCCGGACCGTCATGCCGTTGCTGGGCTGCCAGTCCGTCAGTTCGAACGGGCCGGAGCCGAGCGCCATGGCCGACTCCACGCTCGAGAGGTCCCCGAACTGCTCGACCACCTCGGGCGCAATGATCTGGGCGTAGTAGTGGCCCAGGAAGTTGAAGATCGGCGCGGACGGCGCGGTCAGGTTCAGGACGAGCGTCTCGTCGTCCGGGGTGTCGATGCTGTCGATCATCGAGTACTGCCCGGCGTACGGCGCCGGCAGCCCCAGGATGCGCTCGTAGGTGTACTTCACGTCGTCGCTGGTGATGTTGCGGCCACCCAGCGGCTCCCGCTCCGTCCAGACGGCGGCGGGGTCGATTTTGAAGATCAACTGCGTGTCGGAGGCCTGCTCCCAGGACTCGGCGATGTTCGGCGAGACCTGGACGTTGGCGTCGCCGTACTCCGGGCCGAAGTTGTACTGGACCAGCGGGGTGTTCCAGTAGAGCGTCCGGGTGTGCGTGTTGATGGAGGTCGCGGCGTGCGGGTCCCAGGTGACCGGGTCCGGGCCGTAGTTCAGGTTCAGCGTTCCGCCCGGGACGGGCGTCTTGCCGAGATAGGTCTCTTCGCCGTTGATGATCTCGCCGGCGCCGCCCAGCGTGAAGTCCCCACCGCCATCCGCGGTGCCGCCCGGCGCAGCGGTGCCGTTACCGGCCGGCGTCGCGCCCGAGCCTCCGGACTCCTCGTCCGAGCCACATCCGATGAGTGCGGCCGTGGCGAGGCCAGCGCCTCCGAGTGCAGCACCGCGCAGGACGCCGCGACGGCTAATACGCCGCCTGGCTGCTCGCCCCCAATAACCCTGGTCCATCAAGTCCCCTCTCTGCGTGACATGAGCGGTCGCTCGCTCCGTGCTGGGATGTATTTCACGCAGCGATACTGAGTGTCAAGCCTGTGAGAGCGCTCCCTCACACATGCCCGCTGGGAGGGCACCAATCCCCTTGCTGGCTTAGCAACGCGGCGGGCCGGAGGGCATCCCCCGGCCCGCCACGCCAGTGACCAGACAGTTACGCCCGGTTTAGCCACACTCCGCGGTCGCGGTTGCCGTGGTCGTACGACACGTGCGGCCGCCAGTTCGCCACGTGCGGCTGCCAGGCAGCGATGCTCGTGAACGAGGGCTGGTAGACGTAGTAGTTCTTCACTGCCAGGTACCGCTGGATCTCGTTGACGATCTCCTTGCGGGCTTCGACGTCGAGTTCCTGGCGCTGCTTGACCAGCATGTCCTCTAGCCCGGTGTCTCGCACCTTGCTGAAGTTCTTGGAACCGGTGCTGTGGTACATGTCCCACAGCATCTCGTCCGGGTCGCCCATGAACCGGACGCCCAGCATGGACATGCCGTCGTACGTCGGGTCGCTGTTCATCACCGCGCCCACGTACGCGCCGTACTCCAGCATCACCACGTTGAGGTCGATGCCGATCTGGCCGAGGAAGTCCGACATCAGTTCGCCGGACTGCTCCTGACCGCGGTACGGGTAGAAGTCGCAGGCGAACGTGTCCACGCCCATGGCGTCCAGCAGCTTGCGGGACTCCTCCGGGTTGAACTCGTAGAACTTGGAGCCTTCGCCCAACTGGTCCGGGGGCAGACGCCAGTCGGTCCACAGCGCCTGGATCGGGCCGTTGTCGATGGTCCCGTGTCCGTGATAGATGGAGTCCACCCAGCCCTGGCGGTCAATGGCATGCGCCACCGCCTGGCGGAAGCGCTCGTCCTCCGTGACCGGCTGGTCCAGGCGGAAGTTGACGCCCCAGGCCACCACGCTCAGGCTCCGGTACGCCACGATGTCCGGGCGGCCCTGGATGAACGACTCCATGTTCTCGTCAGTGAGGCTGGAGATGTCCAGTTCACCGGCGCGGAACGCGGCCAGGGAGGCGTTCGCGTCCGGGCGCGCCGTCTGGACGATCTCGTCCAGGTACGGCCCCTCGCGCCAGTAGTTCTCCCGGCGCTTGACCGTCATGCTGTTGCCCGGCTGCCAGTCCGTCAGTTCGAACGGGCCGGACCCCAGCGCGCGGGCCGACTCCACCGTGGAGAGGTCACCGAACTGCTCCTCGACCTCCGGGGCGATGATCTGGCTGTAGTAGTGGCCCAGGAAGTTGAAGATCGGCGCGGACGGCTCGGTCAGGTTCAGCACCAGCGTCTGCTCGTCCGGGGCGTCGATGCTGTCGATCATCGAGTACTGCCCGGCGAACGGCGCCGGCAGGCCCAGGATGCGCTCGTACGTGTACTTCACGTCCTCGCTGGTGATGTTGCGGCCGGCCAGCGGCTCGCGCTCGGTCCAGACGGCGGCCGGGTCGATCTTGAAGATCAACTGCGTGTCGGACGCCTGCTCCCAGGACTCCGCGATGTTCGGGCTCACCTGGACGTTCGCGTCGCCGTACTCGGGACCGAAGTTGTACTGGAGCAGCGGGGTGTTCCAGTAGAGCGTGCGGGTGTGCGTGTTAATCGAGGTGGTGGCGTGCGGGTCCCAGGACACCGGGTCCGGGCCGTAGGTGGTGTTGATCGAACCACCGGCCACGGGCTCCTTGCCCAGGTAGGTCTCGTCGCCGTTGATGATCTCGCCGCTGCCACCCAGCGTGAAGCCGCCGCCGCCACCATCGCTGGTTGCGGTGGGCGCAGCGGTGCCGTTACCGGCCGGCGTCGCCGAGCCCCCGGACTCCTCGTCGGAGCCACATCCGATGAGCGCGGCAGTCGCGAGGCCCGCGCCTCCCATGGCTGCACCGCGCAGGACACCGCGGCGGCTGATGCGCCTGCGGGCTGCACGGCTCCAGTAGCCCTGTTCCATCAAGTCCCCTCCTTGCGTGACATGAGCGGTCGCTCGCTCTGTGATGAGCCTATATGTCACGCGGTCGCACTGAGTGTCAAGCCTGTGGGAGCGCTCCCTCACATCCGAACCTTGCGCGGACTCGACATGCGGCTGGAGACCTGTCTTCGAAGGAGGCGGAGTGGCGGGCAGGGCTGCCCGCCACTCCATTCCTGAGGACCGTTACGCCTTGTTCAGCCAGACGCCCCGGTCGCGGTTGCCGTGGTCGTACGACACGTGCGGCCGGTAGTTCGCCACGTGGGGCTGCCACGCGGCGATGCTGGTGTAGGAGGGCTCGTAGACGTAGTACTGCTTGACGGCCAGGTAGCGCTGGATCTCGTTGACGATCTCCTTGCGCGCCTCGACATCGAGTTCCTGGCGCTGCTTGACCAGCATCTCCTCCAGCGTGGTGTCCCGCACCTTGCTGAAGTTCTTCGAGCCGGTGCTGTGGTACATGTCCCACAGCATCTCGTCCGGGTCGCCCATGAAGCGCACACCCAGCATGGACATGCCGTCGTACGTTGGGTCGCTGTTCATCACCGCGCCCACGTACGCGCCGTACTCCAGCATGATGGGGTTGATGTTCAGCCCCACCGGAGCCAGGAAGTCCTTCAGGAGTTCCGCGTCCTGCTCTCGCGTGCGGTACGGGTAGAAGTCGCACTCGAAGCCCACGGCGCCCGCGGCCTCAAGGAGCTTGCGCGCCTCGTCCGGGTTGTACTCGTAGAACTTGGAGCCTTCGCCCAGCTGGTCCGGCGGCAGGCGCCACTCGCTCCACAGGGCCTGGATCGGGCCGTTGTCGATGGTGCCGTAGCCGTTGTAGATCGAGTCCACCCAGCCCTGGCGGTCAATCGCGAGCGAGACGGCCTGGCGGACGCGCTCGTCCTCCGTGACCGGCTGGTCCAGCCGGAAGTTCACGCCCCAGGAGACCACGCTCAGGCTGCGGTACGCCACGATGTCCGGGCGCCCCGAGACGAAGGAGGCCATGTTCTCGTCCGTGAGGGCGCTCACGTCCAGTTCGCCCGCGCGGAAGGCGGCCAACTCAGCGTTGGCGTCCGGGCGTGCGGTCATCTTGATCTGGTCGAGGTACGGCCCCTCGCGCCAGTAGTTCTCCCGGCGCTGCACGGTCATGCTGTTGCCGGGCTGCCAGTCGACCAGCTCGAACGGGCCGGAGCCAGAGGCCATGGCCGCGTCGACGCTGGAGAGGTCGCCGAACTGCTCCACGACCTCCGGAGCAATGATCTGGCTGTAGTAGTGGCCCAGGAAGTTGAAGACCGGCGCGGACGGCTCGGTGAGGTTCATCACCAGCGTCTGCGGGTCCGGCGCCTCCAGGCTCTCGATCATCGAGTACTGGCCCGCGAACGGGGCCGGCAGGCCCAGGATGCGCTCGAACGTGAACTTGATGTCCTCGCTCGTGATGTTGCGGCCGGCCAGCGGCTCGCGCTGGGTGAAGGTGGCCGCCGGGTCGATCTTGAAGATGATCTGAGTGTCGGTCGCCTGCTCCCAGGACTCCGCGATGTTCGGGGAGACCTGCACGTTGGCGTCGCCGTACTCGGGCCCGAAGTTGTACTGCAACATGGGCGTGTTGAAGTACAGCGTGCGGGTGTGGGTGTTGATGGAGGTGGTGGCCTGCGGGTCCCAGGAGACCGGGTCCGGGCCGTAGGTCAGGTTGAGCGTCCCGCCGGGGACGGGCTCCATGCCCAGGTACGTCTCTTCGCCGTTGATGATCTCGCCCGCGCCACCCAGCGTGAAGCCGGGCGCCGAGGTGCCACCGGGCGCAGCGGTACCGTCACCGTTGCCACCGGGAGTGGCGGTGCCACCCTCCTCGTCCGAGCCGCAGCCGATGAGCGCGGCGCCGGCGAGGCCCACGCCGCCCATGGCCGCCCCACGAAGCATCGAGCGCCGGCTCACGCGGTTGCGAGTGAAGCGGCTCCAGTAGTTCTCGTCGCTCAAGTCGTCCCCTCTTCCAGAGCGAGCAGTCGCTCTGCCGATGTATGTCACCACTTCACGTAGTGGTCAACAGTTTCTGCATCCATTACGTGATGATGCGAATACGTGATATTGCGTTCGTGAAGAAGTGTGGTGTCTCGAACCATCATATTTGTTCGACGCTCTTTTGTCGTCGCTATCACAATAGACATTCCGCTCGCCAGCCCTCCCACCTCGCCGCCCCCGAGCGCGGGCGCACGAAGAAGCCCCCGTGCGATGCACGGGGACTTCTCGTTGCCACTCGAGGGCCACTGGGGCCGCTGGCGGTGGGTGACGACCGAGGCTGGCCTTCGGTCAGCCTCGGATCAGGCTACTCGCCGTACTTGGCGTCGCGGTTGGCCAACCACTCCTTCAGGCCCTTTTCGCGGCCCTCCACCGGCGAGGCCACACCGTCAATGCGGTAGTGGGCGTGCGCCATGACGTGGAGGTAGTGCTGGGTGCGCATGGCGTGGCGGAACCCCATGGCGTCCTGCACCTCGTTCACGGAGCGCTTGGTCAGCTTGAGGAGGAACGGGTCCACCTGGGCGATCTTGGTCGCCAGGGCCATGGTCTCCTCTTCGAGCTTGTCGTTCGGGACCACGCGGTTCACCGCGCCCAGGCGGTAGAGCTCGTCAGCGGACAGGTAGTCGCCGGTGAACAGCATCTCCTTCGCCTTGCGGGCGCCCATGTCGTAGACGTAGGTGTTCCACTCCCCGGATGGGGCGGCGAAGCGGGCGGCGCGGTCAGAGAACTTGGCGTCCTCCGCGGCGATGATCAGGTCGCAGGCGTTGGCCAGCATCCACCCGCCGATGATGGCGTAGCCCTGCACCATGGCGATGGTGGGCTTGCCGATGTCGCGGACCTTCATGCACCAGTCCACGTAGATCTCTTCTTCGCGCTCCAGGATGCCCCAGGCGCCGGGCTTGGTGGCGCGGTTCTTGTTGGCCTCCTGCGCGCGGGCACTGCCCAGGTCGTGGCCGGTGGAGAAGGCGCGGCCCTCGCCGGCCAGGATGATGACGCGGACGTCGTCGTCCGCGGCCGCCACATCGAACGCCTCCATGACCTCCTCGAGGAGCTGGGTGTCCTGGGCGTTCAGAACTTCAGGGCGGTTCATGGAGATCTTGGCCACGGGGCCGTCAACGCTGTAGAGGACGGACTCCCACTGGTGTTCCGCCATAATTCGCAATCCCCCTCATTCGAGATCCGGTGGGCGAGAGTCGGCCTTGCCGAGCGTACGCTCACTCAAGTTTAATGAGCATTCCTACATGGGCGGCTAGGGGCTGTCAACCGGACAGCGAGCCGGACCCAACAGTCGTGATGGCGGGCAGTGTCGCACGTCCGCCATGATGCTCGCCCCAGTGGTCAACGCGGGGTGCTCACGCAGCACCATCAGCCACGCAAGCCGGATCACCGGCAGCCGGAGGAGGACACGTGCCCGAATACACCACCCTGCGCCTGGAGGTCCGCGACCAGGTCGCGTGGATCACCCTGGACCGCCCCGACGCGGCCAACGCCCTGAACGAGGCGATGGCGCGTGACCTGCTGGAGGCCGCCGGCGAGTGCGAGGCCAACCCGGACGTACGCGCCGTGGTGCTGACCGGCAACGGCAAGGTCTTCTCCCCCGGCGGCGACCTGAAGAGCTTCTCCAGCCAGGATGACCTGCCCGCCCACCTGAAGACCGTGACCCTGGTGGCCCACGCGGCCCTCTCGAGGTTCGCGCGCATGCGGGCGCCCGTGATCGCGGCGGTGAACGGCACGGCGGCGGGCTTCGGCATGAGCATGGTGGCCGCGTGCGACCTGGCCATCGCCGCCGACAGCGCGAAGTTCACGCTGGCATACACCCGCGTCGGCCTGACCCCGGACGGCGCCGCGTCCTACTCGCTGCCCCGCACTGTCGGCCTGAAGCGCGCGATGGAGATCGCCCTCACCAACCCCACGCTCACGGCCCAGCAGGCGCTGGAGTGGGGCCTCATCAACCGCATCGCTCCCGCCGACGACCTGGCGGCCGAGGCGGAGGCGTGGGCGAAGGAGATCGCCGCCGGCGCTACCGAGGCGTTCGCCGTCGCGAAGCGGCTCATCCGCCAGGGGGCGGACATGGACCTGGAACGACAGATGGAGGACGAGTCGCGCGCGATCTCCGACATCGCCCGCACCGCCGACGCGAAGGAGGGCATCGCCGCCTTCCTCGAGAAGCGCGGCGCGACCTTCACCGGCCGCTAGCAGGCATCGAGGTCACCCGAAGGCGAGTCACCTGATCGCGAGGACGGCCCACCCACCGGGCCCGTCCTCGCTCGCCGCTCGGGCCGCGATGTACGTCCCAGCCTCCGTCACCACCAGGTGCTCCGACCGCACCTCGAGGGGCCACGAGCGCACCCGTTGCCCGCTCGCGGGGTCGAGGAGGACGAGGCCGCCCTCCACCGGACCGAGCGCGCCGTC
>CAYTRA010000017.1:0-15433 GCA_964439675.1 uncultured Dehalococcoidaceae bacterium | reverse complement strand
GCGCACCGCCGTCGACGCGTGGGGGCGCGTCGACATCGTCGTGAACAACGCGGGAATCGGCTACTCCGCGGAGCCCGGCATCAGCATGCGCGACGTGACCGAGACGCCGGAGGAAGACTGGCAGAAGGTCTTGCAGATCAACCTGACGTCTGTCTATCTCACCTCGAAGCGGGCTATCCCCCTGATGCTGCAGCGCGGCGGGGGCGCCATCGTGAACGTCGCCTCCACTGGCGGCGTCCGAGGGATGTTCGACGCGCACGCCTACTCCGCGGCGAAGGCCGGGATGGTGAACCTCACGCGCTCGATGGCCATCCGCTACGGATCGCAGGGCATCCGCGTGAACTGCGTGGCGCCTGGCGGCATCGACACGCCGATGATCGCCGAGCGCCTGGCCGCTCGCGGCGGAGGACCCGCCACCTCCGGAGCACCTGTCCGTGGCCTGGGACGCGTCGCCCAGCCGGTCGAGATCGCCTACCCCATCCTCTGGCTCGCCTCCGACGAAGCCTCGTTCGTGACCGGCGCCGTGCTCATGGCGGACGGCGGAGCGACCGCCTGAGCATCATCCTGATCTTCTGGGCCCCCCCACGCGACTCAGCTTGAGCCGACGATGCTACGAGTCCGCGTCTGAGTCCGAGTCCCCCTCGGCGGACTCGCCGGCATCGAGGCTGACGAGCCACGCCTCGGCGTCGCCGTACGCCTCGCGGGTGGACTCGCCGATGACGGACCGGGCCGCGTAGGCCTGCACGGGGCCGCTGAGGCGGAGCTTCCCGGTGCGGGAGAACTGGCCGTACGCCCCGGCCGAGAGCCCGCTCAGGTACAGGCGCCCTCCGGCCTCGTCGAGTTGGTCGGCGTATTGCGTCAGGACCTCGATGAGTGTGGCGCCCACCTTGGTGCGGCCCCTGAGGCGGAGGATGACCACCGGGTGTTCCGCGCCCTCCGGGTCGGGGAGCCGGCGTTCCAGGGCTCGTGCGGCCGCGAAGAATAGGTGGCCGTACACGTCCAGGACCGTGATCTCGTTCCCCGCGAGCCGTCGCCGCGGTGGGCGCTCCTCGATCTCCCCGTCCGGCCGGCGGACCAGCTGCACGACGGATATATCCGCCGAGGCCTCGTAGAGACTGATCACCACCGAGAGCGCGACGCCCATCCCGACCGCTGCCTGGATCGGAAGGAAGAGGGTCGCGGTGAAGGTGGTGAGGGCGGCGAGCCGGGAGGGCCAGCCGGTGCTCCAGAGGGACTTCGCCTCCGGCACCTTGATGGTGTTCAGGCTCGCGTAGATTAGGAGCGCGGCAAGCGCCGGCATCGCAACGCGGGAGATCAGGCCGGGCACGACGAGGACCATGAGCACCATCCACAGCCCCGCGAAGATCGAAGCCCGCCGCGACCTGGCGCCGGACAGCATGGCCAGCGCGGTCGTCTTCAGTGACCCGCCCACGGGGATGCCGTGGAAGGCGCCTGCGGCGACGTTCGCGAGTCCCTGTGCGAGAAAGTCGAGGGACATGCTCCGTCGCGAGTGGTCCGGGTTGGGCACGCTCTGACTGACGCCGGCGCCCTGCACCAGGCCGATCGCCGCCAGCGCGAGCGCTCCCGTGACCACGTGGGGGTTGAGGACTGAGAGCGGGGGGATGGAGGGCAGCGGGATGCCTCCCATGATCTCGCCCACGTCCCCCACGACACCGACATCGTCGAGGTCGAACAGCCACGCGCCGAGCGACGGCAGCGCGATCCCCAGGAGCGTGCCGAAGCTCCCGAACCCGAGGCGCGGCAGGACCAGGACGAGCACGAACGCCACCCCCGCGATCCCCAGGGATACGAGGTCCACTCCGCCCGGGTGCGTGAGGATGTCGAAGGACTGGGTGACGCGGTTGCCGCCTTCGGGGTCGTAGGCAGTGATGGTCGGGAGTTGGGTCAAGATCGTGAGCACGGCAATGCCCATCACGAACCCGGTCATCACGGAGAACGACACGAAGCGGGTGAGCCTCCCCAGGCGCAGCAGCCCGAGGATGGCCTGCACCACGCCGGCGAGGATCACCATCGCGAAGAGCGAGCCGGCGCGGTCCTCCGCGGGGAGGTGCGCGAGAGACTGGCCGGCGGTCAGGGCGAGTCCGCTGGTTGTCGCGATGACCATGAGCTGCGTGCTGGACAGCAGGGCGCCGGTGATGGGCCCCGCGATACACGCATAGAGGCCGTAGATCGGGTTCACCCCGGCCAGCAGCCCGCTCGCCATGCCGTCCGGGACATTGCTGATGGCGGTGTTCAACCCCGCCATCGCGTCAGCCTTGAGTCCCCCCGAACCACCGAGCCGGCGTTGCGCGTAGTTCGCGACGGCCTCCCGCAGGATGCTCGCACCGGGTTGATCGCCCTGCTCCGGTGCGTCGTCCGGGTCGTCCGGGTCGTCCGGATCGGAGGTCCGTCCCTGCTCCTCTTCGGTCACGCCGAGCCTCAGGCGATCTCGATGCGGACCGTCTGGATCCCGTCCCGCACGTCGACCTCGACTACGCGCGGCTCACGTTCCTCCGGGATCAGGCTGATCCGGCCGTTCCGCTCCAGGTAGCCCAGGCGGATCGTCGAGGGATCGGGCTCGCGTCCCTGCATGCGGAACTGTTCGTCCAGGTCTCGCCGGGACAGGCTGGCGTTCCGCATGCCGGACTCCACGACCTCGCCATCGTGGATCAGCAGGACAGGCTCACCCTTCACGATTGTTCCGAACCAGTCGGTATGGAAGGCGACGGTTGCGAACACCCAGTGCAATGCGACCAGCGACGCGCCGGCGCCGAGCAGGGTGGGGAAGAACGGCGCCGACCCGTTGATGGCGCGACTGACGATGGATCCCACCATGATCGCGACGATGACATCGAAGGCTGTCGCGCGACTCAGGAAGCGCTTGTTCCCGAGTCTCACGAGGACGAGCGTCACGACGTAGACGATGACCGTCCGCAGTGCCATCTGCGCGGTGCCGACCTCCGCGACCTCGCGGTCCAGTCCCAGGGCGGTTCCCAGCACGTCCCAGGCTTCTTCGAGCATGGACTTCCTCCTTCAGGAACCGCGCCGCCTGCGTCACTGCTGCACCATGGCGGCCTGGTAGCGCTGCTCCGGGGGCACGTCGCGGTCGAAGTCGTGGCCCTGGACATCGATGTGCACCCAGCGCACGTCGCCGTTGAACCGGTTGTCGCCGTCGCCGTAGTCCCGCGACACCGGTGAGCCGCTCTCCCGCCCGATGTCCAGCGACTCATCGACCGAGAAGCCGATCGGCACCGTCCGCTCGACCCGGCCCTCGCCGATGCGCTCGCCGTCCAGGTAGAGCGAGGCGGTGCCGCCCTTGCCCGGCCCACCGCCGTCGTAGGCGAACTCCATGCGCAACTCGTGCGTCCCTTCCGGGATCGGCCGGTCACCCTCGATGCGGTAGCGCTCGATGTCGAAGAAGTTGTAGAGGTACACGGGACGCCCTTCGAGGGCGTAGAGGCTCCAGCCGCCGAACCGGCCGCCCTGCACGGCGATCACGCCCTCCGCCGGCGAGGAGCCGACGACGACCTCTGACGTGATGCTGTACGAACGGTTCTTCATCGAGATCACGGACCACTCGTTGAGGCGCCCCATCCCGCCGAAGAGGAACTGGGAGGTCCCTCGCGCCAGTTGGGGACGCCCGGCGAGGTCCGGGTTGTTGCGCTCGACGAAGCGGTCGTCCAGCGGCAGGACGTTGTAGCGGGCAGCCTCCATCAGCCACAGCCGGCGCAGTTCCTCGAGTTTCTCCGGCCGCTCCGCAGCCAGGTCGCGCGCCTGCGTCCAGTCTTCGGGCGCGTACAACTCCCACACGTCTTCTTCCAGCGGGGGAGGGGGCACGGGTTCCCAGGGGGCGCGGTGCTTCGACACCGCGGTCCATCCACGGTGGTAGATGCCGCGGTTGCACACCATCTCGAAGTACTGCGTCGTATGCCGCTCGGCCGCATCCCCCTCGTCGAAGGAGCAGCGCATGCCGGTGCCCTCCATCGGTGCCTGATGCGCGCTGTTCACCACGGTAGGCTCCGGCAGACCGGTGGCCTCGAGGATCGTCGGCGCGATGTCGATGACGTGATGGAACTGGTGGCGCAGCTCGCCCTTCGCGCGGATGCCGCCAGGCCAGTGCACGATCAGGCCGTTACGCGTGCCTCCCCAGTGCGAGGCGACCTGCTTCGTGTACTGGTAGGGCGTGTTCATCGCGTGCGCCCAGCCGATGGGGTACTGGTTGTAGGCCTCCGGGCCGCCAAGCGCGTCGATCTTGCTGGCGAGGAATTCGGGTGTCTCCAGGTCCGGCATCCCGTTGACCAGCACCGGCAGTTCGTTGAAGCAGCCCAGCACCGTGCTCTCCGCCGATGCCCCGTTGTCACCGATGAGGTAGTAGATCAGCGTGTTCTCCAGGAGCCCCATCTGTTCCAGGGTGTCGACGAGCCGCCCGAAGTGGTGGTCGGCGTACTCCAGGAAGCCCGCGTAGACCTCCATCTGCCGGCTCAGCACCGGCTTCATGTCCTCCGGCATCTCGTCCCATGCCGGGATCCCGTCCGGCCGGGGTGTCAGCTCCGCATCGGCGGGGATCACACCCAGCTCCTTCTGGCGAGCGAAGGTCTCCTCGCGGACACGGTCCCAGCCCTGGTCGAAATGGCCTCGATACTTGTCCGCCCACTCGCGGGGTACGTGGTGCGGGGCGTGGGTCGCCCCCGGGGTGAAGTAGAGGAAGAAGGGCTTGTCCGGCAGCAGCGCCTGCTGCTGGCGCACCCAGCTGATGGACCGTGTCGTCATGTCATCCATGAAGTGGTAGCCCTCGGCGGGTAGCCGGGCGGGGGCCACGGGGGTCGTGCCCTCGTAGAGCGCCGGGTACCACTGGTTGGTCTCCCCGGCGATGAAGCCGTAGAAGTACTCGAAGCCGTTGCCAACCGGCCATCGGGTGAACGGCCCCAGGGGGCTGGTCTCCCACGTTGGGACCTCGTGGCACTTGCCGAACTGCGCGGTCGAGTAGCCGTTCAGCTTGAGGATTTCCGCGATCGTCGCCTTGTCCTGCGGACGCACGGAGTTGTAGCCGGGGGCGGACGTGGCCATGTCCGCCACACCCCCCATCCCGACCGAGTGGTGGTTGCGGCCGGTGAGCAGCGCTGCGCGGGTCGGCGAGCACAGGGCCGTGGTGTGGAACCGCGTGTACTTGAGGCCGCCCGCCGCCAGGCGCTCCGCCGTCGGCGTCTGGCATGGCCCGCCGAAGGCGCTCGATGCGCCGAAGCCCACGTCGTCGAGCATGCAGATCACCACGTTCGGCGCGTCCTGCGGCGGCCGCAGCGGCTCGATCTGCGGGAACGAGGTCTCCGGATCCTTCGCGTCGAATGTCCTCGGGGGCGTCGCTGGGGGATCCGGGATGGGCAGGATCTCTCGCAGCAGGCCCTCGTGTCGCGTCCCGTTCGTCGTCATGGTGCCTCCCTGTCGCTCGCCGCGCGCTCAGTGGCGGCAGCGTCGGTGTTCACGTCATGCTCGATGCGCGGCGCCCCTCGCACTCCGTCGCCGCGAGGCCCCCGCCGGCGCGCGGCCGGCGGCGATCCGGCTCAGTCCCCACGCTGCCGGGAAGAGCAGCGCCAGGGCGACCAGCGAGGTCACCACGACCATCACGAGGACGTTGGCATCACTGAAGTTCTCCGTTGCCACGACCGTGGCCGCCGCGATGTTCCGCTGCGCCGTGGCGAGTCCCAGGACGCCGCGGGTGGCCGTGCTTGGCTCCTCGACCAGGAAGCCCGCGCCGTATCCAAGGAGGAACGCGCCGCCGATCACGAGGAGCGCCGCGAAGATGGCCCGCTCCCCAAAGATGTCGATGATCCCGTCCACGTTCAGCAGGAACGTCGTGGCTACCAGCACCAGCAGCGTGACGGTCGACAGCGGGCCGAGCAGGGGCCGCAGCCGCGCCGCCCACCCCGGCGCCCGTGCCTCGACCAATAGCCCCGCCACGAGCGGCGCGAGCATGGTCCACGCGAGCGTCCTCCCGATAGCCATCGCATCGACCTCGACGCCGGGGAGCGCGAGCGGCAGGGCGAACGGCAGATACACGACCGTGACTACGAGCAGGAGGACCAGCACGCCGGAGGCCATTGCGACGTCGCCGTCGGCCGCCTGCGTCAGTTTGATCAGGAACGGAGCGCCCGCGCTGGCGCCCACCAGGATCAGTCCGACCTCGTACGGCTCGTCCAGCGCGAGGAGTTCGATGACGCCGAACGCCAGGAGGGGTACGGCGACGAACGAGGCGATCAGCGTGAGCACGACCAGCCGGACATCGCGCAGCGGGTCCACGATCTGCCCGAAGGTGTATGTGAGCCCGACGGCCAGCATGCTGCTGACCGCGAAGACCGGGACTGCGATGTTGAGGACGTCCGAGAGGAACTCGTCCACCCCTAGCCCCCATCCGAACTGAGCGCGAGGCGGACGTTCGCCCGCGCGGGCTCGCTGAGGCGGACCACGCAGCGGAAGCCGATGTGGCTGGTGGAGGTATCCACGGTCTCGCCCTGGCGCGCCGCCGGCCGGTAGCGGAGGCAGTAGGTGGGCGCGCAGAGGTGCGAACCGCCCTTGATGACCCTGCGCGGGATTTCGAGGCGCGCCTCCTGCTTCTCGTCGCCGTCGGAGACCTCCAGCGACGCGGCCGTGTCCCGCGAGGTGGACGGAACACAGCAGGCGCCGAGGGCTCCCTCGCCGTGGCTGTCCGGGTGATGGGGAGCGAAGAAGTCGCTCGTCCATTCCCAGACGTTCCCGATCATGTCGTAGAGGCCGAAGGCGTTGGGCGGGAACGAGTTGATGGGGGACGTCCCGGCGTATCCGTCCGACTCCAGGTTCTGCCAGGGGAACTCGCCCTGCCAGGTGTTCGCCTGCAGCCGTCCGCGAGGCGCGAATTCCTCGCCCCAGGCGAACGTGGCGCCCTCGATGCCGCCACGGGCGGCGAACTCCCACTCCGCCTCGCTCGGCAGCGACTTGCCCGCCCACGTCGCGTACGCCTCGGCGTCCTCGTGGGCGACGTGGACGACGGGATGGCGCTCGCGTCCGTGGAGGGTGCTCCTCGGCCCCTCCGGGTGCTTCCATGAAGCACCCGGGACATAGGCCCACCACCGGCGGTAGTCGTCCAGCGGCACAGGCCCCGAGGTGCGCCGGAAGACCAGCGATCCCGGCACGAGCAGGTCCAGATCGGCGTCGGGGTAGTCAGCCGGGTCGGGTGGCCGTTCGGCGACGGTCTGGTACCCGGTCGCCCTCACGAAGCGTCGGAACTCAGCGTTCGTGACGGGATGCTCGTCCATCCAGAAGCCCTCGACCGTGGCGAGATGCACCGGCCGCTCTTCGGGGTAGAAGTCCTCGGATCCCATGAGAAACGTGCCGGCCGGGATCCGGACCATGTGCTTCAGTCGGTGCGCAGCGGGTGAATCGTTGGGCGGCATAGTGCTCGAGACGCATCGCCGGGGACGGAGGGCGACCGACTGGGGCGCGCCCTCGTGGCGCGGTCAGGCGCCGCCCGTACTCCGGTCGAGATACGGGGCGGACGCTAGTCCGCCGCGGATTGCACTCCCGAACGATGCGTCGAGGCCGCTTGCAGCACCCTGCCATCGAGAGACGGCGCCGCATCGAGGGCGAACGGTCCGGATCACACCACCATGATCGGCGTGCGAAGGACCTGGCCCGGGAAGATCAGGTTGGGGTCCGCGATATCGTTCGTCGCCGCCAGCGCGGCCACGGTGGTCCGGGCACGGCGGGCGATGGCGCCCAGGGTGTCGCCCGGCTTCACCACGTAGACATGGCCCTCGACCACCTCGCCTGACTCGACATCCTCCGGCGGCGCGCTGGGGACGATGACCGGCGGCGGTGGGGGCGTGCCTTCCGGGATCGCGATCACCTGGCCCACGTGGATGCGGTCCGGGTTCGCGATGCCGTTCGCGCTCACCAGCGCGGCGACCGTGACCCCGAACCGCCCGGCGATCGCACTCAGCGTGTCCCCCGCGCGCACCTCGTATTGGCGTCGCGGCATGGAGGCGTCGGCCGCCGTCGAGGGCGACGTGGTCGATGTCTGCTTGCGGGGGGCGGGCTTCAGGCGATGGAACGCCTCGACGTGCCGGTGGATCAGGTCGCCGTAGTAGCGGGCCTGGCCGGGGCCGTTGTAGAGCGTCGCGAACCCATCGAAGTCGCCTCGACGGAGGGCTGCCAGCGCCGGGCCCTGGGCGTTCACGCCGGCGACGAAGTCGAAGAGGCCAAGCAACTGGAAGCGGACGTCCGCGCCCATGAACGCGAGCATGCCACGCGGCGAGGGATACCCGATCAGCGCGTGGTTGAACCCCATCACCTGCGGTAGCCCCATGGAGATCGATCGCGCGGCGGCGTGGGGATCGAGGCACGACGCCACCTCGAAGGCGTGCCACTCGAGCGCCTGCGAGCCGTGGAAGGCGCGCCAGGCGTGCGACGGCGACTCGCGGAAGGCGTGGCCCAGCCAGGGCTGGGCGCCTGTCACCCGGAAGTGCCGGTTGAAGTCCGCCGCTCGCGAGGCGCCGAGGTAGCGCCGGAAGATGTGGTTCTCGAAACGGATGATGACCCGCCCGTCTGGCCCGAAGCCCTGCCCGCCGGACTCCACGCACACGACTGCTACCGCGTAGGCGGGGTCGATGCCGAGCTGGCTGGAGACCTCCGACAGCAGGCCGCCATAGAGGTTCCATGCGCGCGCCACGCCGGCTTCGTACTGCCCGCCGCCAGCGGCGAGGTGCTCCGCTGCCGGCGCCTCCACCTCCACAGCGTGGAGCGCCCGCTCCGCCGCCAGGTAGCCTCGGCCGTCCGGGTCGACCACCTCGACGCACGAGGCGTCCACGTAGCCGCTCCTCGCCTCGGAGTCGTCCTCGCCCGGGAGTTCGAGCGTGACCCACTTCGACGCCCGCCCGGCCACCACCACGAGACATCCCGAAGCGAGCGTGCTCACGGGCTGCCCTCGACGCCGGGGGGCGGCGAAGACCTCCGCGGTGCTGGTCGTGATGATGCCGAGGTGGGACACGCTGGCTCCTTCTGCGTGGGACACGGACTGGATCAGGATGCGGTGGAACGGTGACGCCTCGAAGCCGCATCCGTCACCGGCGATAGACGGCGGTAGGCGGCACGCGGACCGACGAGCGTGACGGGGTGCTGGGCGGCCTCCGGCAGCGAGCACGGGAGGACACGTTGAGCAGGGCACCGGGCCGCCTGACGCCCGAAACGATCGAGCGGCTTGCGCCGTACGTGGACCGCGAGTCGCTGCGCGCGTTCCGCGCCCGCACGGTGGCGCCGTGGACGTGGCTTCCGAGGTTGTTCCGGGCCGGCGCGGTCACGCTCGGGGCGGACGTCTCGTTCAAGCCGGGCCTCTACAACCCCACGACGCCTCGAGGGCTCGCGCTGATCGCCCACGAGTGCGTGCACGTCCGGCAGTACCGGGAGATGGGTGCGCTGCGCTTCCTCGCCGCGTACGCGGCGGGCGTCGTGCGGTCGCGAGGCGTCCACGACCGGCACCCGATGGAACTCGAAGCCGAGGCACTCCAGGCGCGCATCCGCGAGGAACTCGCCCGACCGGTCGAGTAGTCCCGTCCGGGGCTGGGCTTGCGGCTGCATCAGTCCAACTCGCGCAGCATGAGCGGGAACACATCCTTCGCCGCCCGGGCGCCCATGAACATGTCCAGGTGCCCGTATTCCGGGATGACGTGCAGCGACGAGCGGAGACCTCGCGTCTCCAGGTAGTGATGCGTGCGCGTCTGCGAGACCGGAAGAAAGCATCGGTTGCGCTCGCCGGCAAAGAGGGCGAAGCGGGCGTCCGTCTGGGGATCCTCGGTGTAGTCGGGCGGTAGCCCGGGTACTTCGCCCAGCGAGACGAGCCGACCGGCCTGCAGGCACCGGAGCATCTGCGCGAAGAAGGTGCGCGGCGCTGGCCCAAACTCGTGCTTGAGCCACTCGTGGGTGGCGTCGTCCAGGTTCTCGTGTCGCCACAGCGTGGGGAAGCCGACGCCGTAGGTGAAGGAGGACCAGCGGCACACGTTGTTGTCGCACTCGCGGTGAGTCGCCCGCACCAGGAGGTTCAGCGCCTTGGCCGTCGCCGTCGGCTGATGGTTCCCCCACTGCGGGTCGAGGTAGTCGAGGAACGGCCGGGTAATCGGGAGCAGGCTTGCCATCTTGAGGCGGGCAATGCGCGGGATGGCCGGATGCAATGACACCGCGTTGCTGACCACCGTGCGCACTTCCGGCACCAATCCGGCCATCACCGACATCGCGAACGAGGTTGAGCCCTGGCAGTGGATGATCGCCTGCACGGAGTCCGCACCGGTCTCCTGCACGACCTTCTGGATGGCCGCTGGATGGTCGTATCGCGCCGCCTGGTCCAGGTCCCACAGGTTGGCGGGCACATCGATGCTGGCCCGCCAGTCCTCCAGCCACACGTCGTACCCCGCCTCGACGAGGGCATCCACGATGGTGCGCCGCACGGGGGCGCGGAAGACGTTGCTGCGCACGCCCGCGCCGTGGACCAGCACCACGGGGCCGCGCGTCGGCTCCGCCTCCCCACGCACGTTCGTAAGCGTGTTGGGCATGCCGTCGCCGGCCGTGTACGGGACGACACGCTCTCGAGTGCGGATGGTCATTTGCGGCCCGCGACCTTCGCCTTGCCGCGCGCGACGATCTCCGCCGTCTCCTCGGCAACGCGCTCCATCAGCTCGCCGAAGCCGCGGCCGTCCTCCTGCTTGCAGGTCGCCATCCACGCCGCCGGCTCGCGCCAGCGCAGGTCGCGAGGCGACGTGCTGGCCCACGGCCCGATCACCCCTACGCTGCCGGTGACTCGAGGGCGCGTGGAACCCCAGTAGCCGCGGTAGCGCATCCACCAGAAGTCTGCGTCTGCGTCGGGGTCGGGGTCGGGGTTGGCCTGGATGTCCGGATTCGGCAGTCGGATCACCTCCGGGCGGACGCGGACGCCGACCTTCTCGTGCGGGGCGTCCGTGTCGAGGACGGGGTCGGCCGGTGGGTTGTCCCGGAACAGGCGGATGCCCGGCACCCGCTGGACCCAGCGGATGACGAAGTTCGCCGCCTGGCGCAGGTATTTCAGGAAGAACAGCGCCGGCGGCACCTTCCCCGTGCTCAGGTCACCCACCAGCGCATGCCCGCCGGAGGCGAACCGGAAGTAGCCGGCATGCGACCCGCGGGCGACGTAGACCAGCGGGCTATCGCCCACTCGAGGCGTGTGCTCCCAGAGGCGGCGGACGCCGCCGTGGTGGTTGGAGTAGGCGACCTCCACGGGACGGTCCTGAGGATCGAGGGAGATGGTCACCATCTCCCAGTCGCCTTCGTGGTGGTTGAGGAAGTCGTTGTAGACGTAGAGGTACCAGTACTGCAGCACCGTGCCGAGAGCCGACGGGACGGCTCGCGCGTACGTGACACATCGATGCGTCTTTGCGGCGCTGTCCTCGGCCTCCGCGGCGGGGTGCAGGAACTCCGCGTAGGCCCTCCATGCCCGGCCCGGATCCTGCGAGGGGATCGCGCAGACGTCTAACTCCCAACCCGCGCTCTGCTCCGGCCGCGATGCGCTGATGAAAGCCCGCGCTGCGGCGAGCCCGTCGGGGGTGAGCGTCTGTAGCGAGTCGCCTCGGAAGCGGCTCAGGATGCCGGAGACGATGTCGTAGCGCTCCGGACAGTCGCGCCGTACCGAGCGTTCGATGAAGAACTCCGCGGTGCACGGATGGTAGTCACCCCACCCCTTCCGAGGCCGGAAGGCTCCAGGGCGATCTCGGAGCGGGTCATGCGGATAGATAACAAGCGTGGGGTTGTACTGCGCGAGCAGATCGGGCACGAGAATGTCAGTCCTTCCCGCCGCCCCGTAGGGATACTAGCCCGCTATCCGTCGAACTGGCGAACGCATTTCTCGTCGCGGTGGATCTGTGTCTATGATGCGGCTGGGCGGCAGCGAAACCTCGACCTGCTGTAGGGCCTTCGGGCCCACGACCAGGAGTCGGCATGCCTGCCCTACCGCCCCGCGCGGGTCGCGTTCACCGTGCCCCTTGCCCGCGCACCCTCGGATCGCCCTCGCATGTCGAGAGGGCCGCGTGACCCCGCCGGAGGGCACGCCGCCTCCGGCGCACGCACCTCGCACGGACTACGACGCGGTGGTCATCGGCTCTGGCTTCGGTGGCGCCGTCTCCGCGTGCCGGCTCTCGGAGGCGGGCTACCGCGTCCTGGTGCTGGAGCGTGGCCGGCGATGGGAGCCGCGGAACTACCCTCGGCGGCCGAGTGACCCGTGGTTCTGGGACTCTCGCAAGCCGGAGAAGTTCAACGGCTGGATCGACTTCCGGATGTTTCCGCGCATGGCCGTCGCGCAGGGCGCCGGAGTGGGTGGCGGATCGCTCATCTACGCCAACATCTCCATCGACGCGAAGGAAGAACTGTTCGAGGACGGCTGGCCTCCGGAGGTCACGTTCCAGGAGTTGAAGCCCTACTACGCCGAGGTCGGCCGCATGCTGGGCATCGCGCCGGTTCCGGAGAACCAGCGCACCGTGCGCAGCCGCCTCGTGGAGGAGGCGGCGCACGCGGTGGGCCACGGCGACCGGTTCCGCCACCTGGACCTGGCCGTGACGTTCGACCCGGAATGGACCTACGAGCAGGACGACCCCTTCGCGCCCGAACGGTCCAAGACCTTCACCAACGAGCACGGACGCCAGCAGGGCACCTGCATCCACCTCGGCAACTGCGACATCGGCTGTGACGTCCTGGCAAAGAACACGCTGGACCTGAACTACCTCGCCCGCGCCGAGGACCTGGGTGCCGAGATCCGGCCGCTCCACCTCGTCGGCAAGATCGAGCCGATGCCCGGGGGATACACCGTCCACTACGACCGTTTGCAGGGCGGCCGGCGGTCGCCGGGGCAGGTGACAGGGCGCATTGTGGTGCTGGCGGCCGGCTCGCTCGGGTCAACGGAGATCCTCCTCCGCGCACGCGACCAGTACCACTCGCTACCAGACCTCAGCCCGGCGTTGGGGCGGGGCTGGAGCAGCAACGGCGACTTCCTCACGCCCGCCATCCACACCGACCGCACGATCAGTCCCACGCGCGGGCCAACCATCTCAGCGGGCATCGACTTCCTGGACGGGAAGGTGGACGGCAACGCCTTCCTCATCGAGGACGGCGGCTTCCCCTCCCTGTTGGCGGGCTGGATCGAGGATGGCCTCGTGGAGACGAAGGGCTTCCTGAAGGGGAAGGCCCTCAACCTCACGCTCCAGCGCGCGCTTCGAGGGCACGACTCGGTGCGGTCGCTGATGCCGTGGTTCGCGCAGGGACGGGACCGCTCGGACGGGTCGTTCCGGCTGCGACGGCGCTGGTGGGGGCTCTTCGGCGCCAAGGAGTTGCACCTTGACTGGGAGATCGGCCGCTCGGAGCCGGTCATGGACTCGATCGTCACAATGCACCAGAAACTCGCGAGGGCCACTGGCGCCACGCCCCTGGTCCCGCCGACGTGGAGCATCGCCCGGTCGCTGGTCACGCCGCACCCCCTCGGTGGCGCGAGCATGGGCACGAGCGCCGCGACCGGCGTGGTGGACCATCGAGGCGAGGTGTTCGGCTACCCCAACCTCTTCGTGGCTGACGGCGCGATCATGCCGGAGTCCATCGGCGCCAACCCCTCGAAGACCATCGCCGCCCTCGCCGAGCGCATCGCCGGGGAGATCGTGGACGGGCGCCGCTGATGGCGCTCCCGAGGCGTGCCCGCCGCCAGCAGGGCTCCTACGCCCGCGTCGACGGCATCGACTTCCCGATGCCCATCGAGACGCGCGACTCGCAGGCGTTCCTCGCCGCGTTCACCATCGATGCGACCCGCGCAGCGGCACTGCTCCCGGGTCAGGAGCTGCACCCCCTCCGCCTCTGGGGCGACCGGGGCATGCTCCTGGTGACCGTCATCAACTACGAGCAGACGGACATCGGCAAGTACATCGAGTTCAGCATCGGCATCGCCTGCACGCGAGGCGAGCGGCCGGCGCCCCGGCTGCTCCCGCTGCTGCTCCGAAGGCGCTACGGCTTCGGTCAGTACGTCTTTGACCTGCCGGTGAGCACGGAGATCTCCGTGAAGGGCGGCAAGGGCATCTGGGGCATGCCGAAGCACCAGGCGCCGCTGGACTTCCTGGTGGACGAACGCCGGATCAGCAGCCAGTACGACCTGGACGGACAGACGGCCGTGCGCATCGACGTCGCCCGCCCTCGCGGCCGATGGCTCCCGCTCACCCTCAACGCCGCGAACTACGCGCACTTCCGCGGCATGATCATGAAGTCCCACGTCGCCTTCCAGGGGGCGCCTCGCTTCGCCCTCGTGCGGCCGAGCGCGACGCTGGAGATCGGCGACCACCCGAGGCTTGCGCCGCTGAAGTCGCTGGACATCGGACGGCGTCCGCTCATGACCGCCTTCTACCCCGAGTTCGGCGGCATCCTGGACGACCACATGGAGTCCTGGTTCGCGACCTGGCCCGAACCGCCCGCCTCACCCGAGGTCGGCCCGCCCTTCGAGGGCCTGGAGTCCGTCTTCCACCTCGGCCAGTCGCAGGAATGGCCGCCGTCGCCCCGGCGGGTGCGGCCGTGAACAGATCGATGACCGGAGGCCAGGCGATGGACGCATCGGGTAGCGGGACAGCCATCGGGATCACGTTCCGGGAGACCATGTCCGGCCCGTTCGCGCTCGGCGCCACCGATCCGAGGGAGGGCGCGGCTGCCGGCGAGCAGGCGGGGACCCGGCTCGCCATGCATGCCACGGTGACCATCGACTCCATGGAGGACTTCGTCGACCACCCGGAGCATCCCGGCGGCCTGGCGGGGTACATCGACTTCTCACCGTGGGGGCAGGGGATCCCCGCGACCGCGGGCGTCTTCAACCTCTTCTCGCCCTCGGACGACCCGGCCACGAAGCACATGGTCTACGAGCTGCGGTTCGGCCATCAGGGCAGGACGTACTACCTCGCCGGCCGCAAGGAAGTGCGCCGCGACCGCGCCGGCCTGGACCTGTGGCCCGACACCACCACGCTGCTCACCACCCTCCACGAGGGCGACGACGCCACCGGCCCCATCCTCGGCGCCGGGGTACTCACCCTGGGCATGGACGACCTGGCACGCCTCGTGCAGACGGTCCGCGTCACCGGCGCCGCCTCCGCCACCGAGCAGGCGAAGACCGTCGCGACCTTTGGCGCGTTCTTCATGGGCGAACTCTGGGACACGTATGCCGCCCCGCTCTACGCCCCCCAGTCCCGCTGGCGCCGCTTCCTCGCCCGCGTACGCGCCCTCCTCCGCCGCTAGCACCCCTCCAGGGCTGCGCGAGCGCACACCCGAGGGCGCGAAGAAGCCCGCCTCGCGGCGGGCTCTCGTTCGTCCATGAGATGGAGCGGGGGACGGGATTCGAACCCGCGACCCTTTGCTTGGGAAGCAAATGCTC
>CAYTRA010000016.1:0-15665 GCA_964439675.1 uncultured Dehalococcoidaceae bacterium | reverse complement strand
GGGTGCCTCCTCGAGGAGTTCGGGCGGGGCGAGACGGTCGTAGACCACGACCTGTGCGCGGCGCAGCGCCTCCAGGCCGCGCACCGTGATGAGGCCGGGGTCCCCGGGGCCTGCGCCCACGAGCCACACGTGCCCGGGCGCGGTCACTCGATCGCTCCATACCGCTCCTCGTACGCGGCCTTCAGCCGCTCGCCGAGGCCACGGCCGAGCGCATCGGCATCCGAGGCAGGCCCGGTAGCGTCGCCGAAGACGGGCGCGGTGCCCTCCCTGTCGCCGCCGAGGAGCGCTCGCACGGTCACGAGGTCGCCGTCGATCTGGGCGTACGCGCCAACCGCGAGGTCGCAGCCAGTGCCGAGCGCCGCCAGCACGCCTCGCTCGGCGCGCGCGGCGTGATGCGAGGGCGCATGGTCCACCTGGCGCAACAGCGCCAGCGTCGTCTCGTCGTCCGCGCGGCATTCGAGGGCGATCACGCCCTGCCCGGGCGAGGGGAGGAACGCCTCCGCCTCGAAGAGTTGGGTCGCCTCGCCCAGCCGGCCGAGTCGGTCGAGGCCGGCGGCGGCGAGGATCGCCCCGTCGTAGTCGCCGGCGCGCACCTTCTGGATGCGCGAGTCCACGTTGCCCCGGATCTCGGCGGCGACCAGGTCCGGACGCAGCGCCCGCAGGATCGCGACGCGGCGGCTGGCGCTGGTCCCCACGCGCGCTCCGGCGGGCAGGTCAGCCAGCCGCGCGCCCTCCCTCCCCACGAACACGTCGCGTGGGTCCGCCCGTTCGAGGACTGCCGCCACATCGAGGCCCTCGGCGGGCATGGTCGGCACGTCCTTCAGCGAGTGGACCGCGACGTCGGCGCGACCACCGAGGATCGCCTCGCGGACGGCGCCCACGAACACTCCCTGCCCGCCGAGGACGCGCAGCGATGTCTGGCGGTCGATGTCACCCTTCGTCGTCACCTCGACGACCTCGACATCGAGGCCGGGCGAGACAGCGCGGAGGGCGTCCGCCGCCAGGTGTGTCTGGGCGAGCGCGAGCGCGGAGCCGCGCGTGGCGAGGCGAATGCGAGGGGTGCTCACGGAGTCCTCAATCGTCGAGCGGCGGATCCAGCCGGAAGAGCGCTCGCGCCGCCTCGAGCGTGAAATTGCGGTCCCCGCGCTCGCGCAGGACGTGAATCGGGTCCGCCAGGATCTGCTTCACCAGCGCCCGGCTGAGGGCGTCCGCCATCTCCTCGAACTCGGCGCGCCGCTCGTCCGGGAGGCGACGCAGCGTCTTGGCCACCTCGACCTGCCGTGCCGCCTCCGCGCGTTCCGCCAGGGCGGCGATGGTCGGCTGCACCTGCAGGGTGGCGGCCCAGGTGGCGAACTTCTCCGCCTCCTCCGCCACGATCGCCTCTACGGCGGCCACCTCGCCTGTGCGGGCCTCGGCGTTGCGGTCGGCGACGGTGCGGAGGTCGTCCAGGTCGAAGTAGGTCACCCCCGGGAGGTGGCGTGCGTCTGCCTCGAAGTCTCGCGGGACGCCGATGTCCACCACCATCAGCGGCTCGCCGTCGCGGTGCGCCATCGCCTGTTCGAGGTCGGCCACGCGCACGAGCGGCTCCGGGGACCCCGAGGCCGCGATCACGACGTGGGCCGAAGCCAGGGCGGCGCCGAGCGCCTCGAACGGAACGGTCTCGCCGCCGAGTTCGGCCGCGAGGCCCTCCGCGCGGGCGGCGGTGCGGTTCACCACGGTCACCCGCTGCGCGCCCTGCGCCACCACCGCCTGCGCCGCAAGCCGTCCCGCCTCGCCGGCGCCGATGACGAGCACCGAGGCGCGCGCGAGGTCTGGGAACAGCGCTTTCGCCTGCTGCGCGGCGATGGAGGACACCGAGAGCGCGCGGGCAGAGATCGCCGTCTCGAGCCGCGCTCGACGACCGGTGCGCAGCGCGGTGTGGAACAGACGCGAGATCACGAGGTCGTCCGTCTGCGCCTTCACCGTCGAGGAGAACGCGGCGCGGACCTGCCCCAGCACCTCGGTCTCACCGAGGACCATCGAGTCCACCCCGCAGGCGACGCGGTAGAGGTGCCGGGTGGCGTCCAGTCCGCGCTCGACGCGGACATGGCGCTCCAGGGTGGCGGCGTCCGCGTGCAGGTGCTCCGCGAGGAAGCCGTGCACGGCTTCCGCCTCCTGGTCGCCGCCGAGGTATACCTCGAGGCGGTTGCAGGTTGCGAGGACGGCCGCGCCGCGGCCGAAGCGCGCGTGCGCTGCCTGGAGCAGCGGCACCACCTGCTCGTCGGCGACGGCCAGGCGCTCGCGCACGTCCAACGGCGCGCTGTGGTGGCTCAGCCCGGCGAGGGTGATCACCCGACGCGCTCCTTCTCATCCGAGCGCTCAGCAGCGTCTCGCGCCGCCTCGGTCCACCAGGGCGCTGGCGTGAGCGAGGCCCGCCCGAGCGCCTCGATGAGGGATGCGCGGGCGTCCTCCATGCGGCCGGCGCGGACCAGGTCCAGCACGCCGCCGTTGATGGCGTCCTGCCAGCGGTCCACGGGGATGCGGTTGGGGCAGTCCTCGCAGAGCAGCGGCGGCGGGGTCTTGGTGCGCGTGCAGTTGCCGGCGCAGACCCGGTCCATCGAGCGCACCTCGCGACGCACGTCCGCGAGCAGGTCGGCAAGCGCGACCACGTCGTCCGAGAGGAACTCTTCGAGGCGTTCACGCAGCCAACGCGCCATCGCCGGGCTGCCGCCGCCTGTTGACGAGGCGATCTGCAGCGACCCCTTCTTCGCGACGGAGGGCAGGATGAAGTCGCAGTTGTCCACGTCGTCCGCGGCGTTCACCAGGATGCCGCGCGAGCGCGCCTCGTCCGCGACGCTGCGGTTCACCTCGCCGTCGTCGGTGGCGACCATGACCAGTTCATAGCCCTCGGTGTCGCCGGGCTCGAACGGGCGCTCCACCCACCTCGCCCGGCCGGCGTCGACGAAGGCGCGGACGGGCGGGATCAACTCGGGCGCGACGATGGTGACGGCGGCGCCGGACTCCACGAGGCGCCCCAGCTTTTCGTCCGCGACGTGTCCGCCGCCGACCAGCAGGACCGGCTTCGCCTCAACTTCAAGAAAGATCGGGTAGTAGCCCACGCGTGCCCCCAGCAAGCGAATCAGGATTGTCGAGTATGTTGAGCGAGTTCGTCAAGAATCCCCCGAGGCCATGCCCCGGGGAGATCGGCTAGCGGTCGTACACGGCGGTCAACGAGAGCAGTACCCGGTCCGCGAGGCCGGCGATCTGCTCGCGGGCGCCGGCCGCCTCCTCGGAGGACATGCGGTTGCGCTCCGCCAGTTGCTTCGCCGTCTCGTCCAGCGAGCGCCGGAAGAACGTGAAGGCCTGGATCGCCTGCGACAGCGGCATCCCGCGGCGAAGCAGTTCCTCGCCGTACGCCTCGCCGATCTCGGAGACCTCTTCCTCCAGGTCGGACCGTCGGGCGCGCTTCGCGAGGTAGTCGTCCACGATCTCCACCAGCCTCCGACCGAGGGGACGGAGGGCGTCCCGCTCCTCCGAGTCCGTCTGCTGGTACCAGCGGGCGTCCGCCTTGTTGGAGTTCAGTTGACGGCGGATGCGGGAGAGCGCGGCGCTCTCCAGCGTGCGCTCCGGGTGCCGGCCGCCGCTCTGCACCAACTGGAGCAGTTCCGCCTCATCGAAGCGACGGTGGCCACCGGGAGTGCGGAAGACCTGGATCTCGCCAGAGTCTGCCCACCGCCTGACGGTGGACTCGTTCACACCGAGGATCTCGCACGCACGGGCGAGGCTCACCCAGCGGGAACGTCGGCGGCTGGATTGGTTCGTACCCTGGTGGTTGGGGGAATCTGCGGGCATGAGGACATTCTCGCCTGACAGTATTACGGAAGAATCTACCGATTCGCTCCGGTGTGGCAGGAGATTTAGCACTCTAGGCTCAACGGCCTCAGCCTGCAATGAAACTGTCACTGGGACACCCCCTGGGCGCCGCCCGCCAGCCCGATCAGGTCGCGCACCTCGCCCAGCGCGAGGCGGCGGCACGTGAACATCGGGGTGTCGAAGAGGGTGTAGGAGGACGCCTCCGAGTCGCGGAGTTCGCGCACCAGTGCGAGGAACTCGCCGGGGTCATTGCCCTCGAAGGCCACCACGAACTCCTGGTCGTCCAGGCCGTACGAGTAGGTCGTGTTGATCTTGATGCCGTGGTAGCGGTGACCAATGGCGATGTGCTCCGCCATCATCCGCTGCCGCTCGGCCGCCGGCAGCGCGTACCACGCGCGCGTCTTGGCCATGGGGTAGACGAACAGGTACTCGTCCACCCCACCATCGAGGCGCAGCCGGTCGCGCTTCTGCCCGCCGGGATGCAGTTCGTTCGCGTACTGCGAGCGCATGGTCATGGACAGGTAGGAGTACGTCTGCTCCAGCCACGCGGCCAGCGAGGAACGCCGCAGGCGCTCGTGCCAGTCCGTGATCGTCCGTAGGTCGTCGTGCACCTGCCACAGCAGGAAGTCCGCGTCCCGCCGGGTGCCCACCGTCGAGTACGCGCGCGTCAGCATCGCCTGCGTCGACTCGTCCAGCAGGTCCGTGAGCGCCGCGCCGAGGGCGGCCCGTTCTGCCTCGGGCAGCCGGCGGGCCTCCTCGGTGAGGCGGTAGAACGTGAACTTCACGCTCTGCACGCCCTTCGCCGGCCCGCTGCCGTGCGCCGGCGCCGCCGAGGGCTGCCCGGCGTGCGAGGCACCCTCGGCATTGGTGCTGGCTGAGTGGGGGGAGTGATGCGTCGCGGTCACAAGGTGGCTCCCTGCTGCTGCTGAGGTTGTGGCGCGACCGCGTGGCCCTCGGCCGCCGCTTCGCACAGCGCTTCCCAGCGGTCGTATTCCGGGACGAAGTAGGGGAGGCGGATCTTCTTGAACTCCACGGTGGAGTAGAGGACGCGATAGTCCGTCACGCCGGTCTCTTCCGAGATCGCGCGCGCTGTCTCCTCCACGCCGGCCACCTTCGGGTGATGGATCATCGAGAAAACGGAGTACGGCCAGTCCGCGTAGGTGGGACGCTCGTAGCAGTGCGAGATGTTGCGGTAGCCGGCGACGAACTGCCCGAACTCCTCGGTGCGCTCGGGCGGGACGTTCCACACGGCCATGCCGTTGGCACGGAAGCCGGCCGTGCGGTGGTTCAGGATCCCCGCGAAGCGGCGCAGGTGCCCGTTCGCCTTCATGCGCGCCGCATGCTCGAACACCCGCTCCAGCGGCCAGCCGAGTGCGTCCGCGACAACCTGGAACGGCTCCTCCACATCCGGGAGGTCGCCCTGCGTCGCCCGGATGTATGCAATGTCCTCGTCCGTGAGGGCGTGCGAGGCAGCGACGTTGCGGCGCTCCTCGGTGTATTCGGGCGCGCCGCGCTCGGTGAGGGCGCGGCCCCCGGACATGTCCAGCGTCACGCCGATCTTGAACAGGCACAGCGTCGGCATCGGCCGCGTCGAGTCCGCCTCGGTGAGGACGTGCAGCCGATCGATGACGGCATCCAGGTCGTGGCCGGGCGGCATCGCCACGGTGAACCACATGTTGAAGTCGTGGTTGCGCTTGTAGTTGTGCGACACGCCGGGGTGCGCGTTCACGATCGCCGCGGCGCGCTCCAGTCGCTCCGGCGCCACCTGCATCGCCACCAACGCCGAGGAGTACCCGAGGGCCTTGGTGTCGTAGATGGCGCACACCTGCCGGACCACGCCGGCCGCCCGCGCCTCGCGCAGGCGAGCCAGCGCCTCTGCCTCCGTGATGCCCAGGCGTTCTCCCAGCGCGGCGTACGGCCGCTGAACCAGGGGGAAGTCCTCCTGCATCAGGTCCAGCAACTCGCGGGAGGTCGCGTCGAACTCGACGCCGGTAGCCCGCGGCAGTGCGCTGGTCACGAGGCCACCGCCGGCTCGAGGCCGTAGTTGGTCTCGTAGAGACGCTCGATCTCGGCGGCCTGCTCGTCGGTGATGGGCGCCACGTCCGGGGCGGCGGCGAACTCGTCCACCTGGTCCGCGTCATAGACGTTCGGGAGGGCGGAGACCACGCAGGGCGCCCGCAGCACGAACTGCAGCGCCGCCTGGCCCAGGGTGCATCCGTTCTGCTGCTCCAGGAAGCGCAACTGCTCGACCTTGCGGACGCCCTCCACCAGCCACGAGTGCGGGCGATGGCGACGGTGGTCGTGCTCCGGGAAGACGGTGTCCTCCGTGTAGTGACCCTCCAGCATCCCGGAGGAGTGCGGCACGCGGACCACCAGGCTCTTGTCCGTGCGCTGCGCGGTCCGGATGAGGGCGCGCCCGGGCTCGATCTCCAGGGCGTTGTAGATCATCTGCACGGCCTGGATGGGGAGGTGCTCCATTGCGTAGTGGCCCTCGTCCTCCCAGCCGATGGCCGGGCCGAGCGCCACACCCGCCGCGCGCACCTTGCCCTCGCGCTGGACGCGCTCGATCCAGGTCCACACGGCGTCGTCCTGGAGGTGTTCCATGCGCGGGTTGTGCATCTGGTAGAAGTCGATGCGATCCGTGCCCAGGCGCCGCAGCGAGGCGTCCAGCGCGGCCTCAAGGAACGGGACATCGAGGCGGTGCGGGGACTCGCGGTGGCCGGCGTCGCTCGCGTCGCGGGACTGCCAGTCGTAGCCGAACTTCGCGCCGATGGTGATGCGGTCGCGCTCGGCGCCGGGGAAGGCGTGGGCCAGGATGGTCTCGCCACGTCCCTGCCCGTACGTGTCGGCGGTGTCGAAGAAGGTCATGCCTCGGTCGAAGGCGCGGCGCATGAGTCCCGCGGCCTGGTCGTCCGAGTAGTCACCCCACCAGCCGGCCGCGACTGTCCAGACCCCGAAGCCGACCTCCGAGACCTCCACGTCCGTGCCGGCAATCCGCCGCGTCCGCATCCGCTCCCCCGTCCTCGCAGACCCCGTGCTCGCCGCGCACATCGAGGTCGTCCCCGGCTGGATGGGCCCGAGCGTTACCCCTGAATCGGTGGGCGGCAACAGGGGGAATGGAGGGGTTGAAGAGGTATCGGGCGATTCGCGAACTCAGGAACTTCAGACGTTCCCTCTGCGCGTCAGGAGGTTTCGAAACGTTTCCCGAGACTTGAAATGTTCCGCTACAGCCCGCGCGTGACTGATCGATCGCCGTACCGGGCACGCAATCCGTCGATTGCGCGGTCCAGTTCCTCGTCCCGTAACACCCTCGGCTGTGCGCCCGCGACACCCCCGCTCGACACCCCGCCCGAGGGCGCAGCACCGAGGTCGTCGAGCGTCAGTTGCACCTGGTCCTCGACCAGGTTGGAGACCGCGACGCCGATCAGGCGGACGGGACGCAGCCCCTCGCTCCGAGCCACCTCGTCCAGCAGGCCGCGAGCGGCCTCCACGATGGCGGGCGTGGCCTGGATGGGGCGGTCCATGGTGCGGCTGCGGGAGAGCGTGGTGAAGTCCGACCAGCGCACCTTGATCGAGACCGTGCGCGCTCGACGCTGCTGGCGACGAAGGTCCGCGCCGACTCGGTCGGCGTGCTGCTGGATGACGCGCCGCAACTCCTCGATGTCCGTGACGTCCTGCATGAAGGTGTTCTCGCGCGAGATCTGGCGGTGTTCGCGTCCGCCCGCCCGGACGGGGGTGTAGTCGATGCCGCGAGCGCGCTCCGCCAGCGCCTCGCCCGCCTTCCCGAACTGCGCCGCCAGCCAGCGCGGGTCGGCCTCTGCCGCGTCGCCGATCGTGCGGATCCCGGCCGCGATCAGCGCCTCGCCCATCCGAGGCCCCACGAGCGGCAGATCTCGCACCGGGAGCGGCGCAAGGAACTCCGCGTCCCCGCCCACGGGCACCTCGAGGAGCCCGTCCGGCTTGGCGCGGTCTGAGCCCACCTTCGCCGTCGTGCGCGACCCGGCGATGCACGCCGAAACCACGATGTTCAACTCCTCCCGCACGCGCCGGCGCACCTCGGTGGCGGCGGCGTAGGCGCCGCCCTCCTCCGGCCCGATGCCGGTCAGGTCCACGAACGCCTCGTCGAGGCCCATGGACTCCACCACCGGCGAAGTCTCGTTCAGGATCTGGTGGAAGCCGCGTGAATACTCGCCGTACACCTCGTGGCCGGACATCACCACGATCGCCTGCGGGCAGAGCCGCAGCGCCTGTGACATCGGCTGCGCCGAGTGGCAGCCGAAGACGCGCGCCTCGTAGGAGGCCGTCGCCACCACGCCTCGGCCGCCCGCCCCGCCGACGAGTACCGGCTTGCCGATGAGGTCCGGGTTCAGCGCCCGCTCCACTGCCACGAAGAACGAGTCGAGGTCGAAGTGCGCGATCCGCCGAGGGCGAGTCGGTTCGCCTCGAGGCGTCGCGCGTGCGGGATCGGGGCGGGTGGCGCTCATTGTCGTCGTCCGCGGGGGCCGAGGGGAGGTGCACGTCACGCTAGAACTGGCGTTCTGCCGGGTCAAGGCGATCTAGGCAGCAGGCCATCCCGATATGGGCAGCGATTGCCGACGAGGCCCCGGCCGCCGAGTGGGACGGTGTCTGCCAGGAGGATTCCATGACCGCTATCGCAACCGAACAAGCCGCCACCCCGCAGCCCGAGGCGACCCAGCAGGAGGCCGCCGCCGCCCCCGTGCTGCCGCCCCTGGAGGAGCGGATGCTGATGGGCGCCCTCGCCGCCGGCGAGGTGATGTCCATGTACCTCGGCGACCGGCTCGGCCTCTACCGGGCGCTCGCCGGGGAGCCGCTGACCGTCACCGAGTTCGCCCAGGCCACCGGCACCGACCGCCGCTACGCGCGTGAGTGGCTGGAGCAGCAGGCCGCCGCGTCCGTCCTGAGGGTGATCGAACCGGACGAGGCGTACCCGGACTTCCGCTTCGTCCTGCCCCGCGAGCACATCGGCGTGCTGGTGGACCCGGAGGATCCCTCGCACATGGCCGGCTTCGCGCGGGCGTGGGGCGGGATCGCGCGGGTGCTGCCGGCGCTCGTGGACGCGTTCCGCACCGGCGCCGGCGTCCCCTTCGCCGACTACGGCGAGGAGGTGCGTACCGGCCAGGGCGCCATGAACCGCCCGATGTTCACGCACGAACTCACCTCGTGGTTCGCGCAGCCCGCCATCGCCGAGATCGTCGGCAAGCCGCGCGTGCGCATCGCCGACCTCGGAGCCGGCGAGGGCTGGTCCAGCCTGGCCATCGCGCGTGCCGTGCCGAACGCGGAGGTCGTGGCCATCGACGCGGACGAGCCGTCCGCGGAGACGGCGCGACGCAACGCGCAGGCCGCCGGCCTCGCCATCGAGGCGCGCGCGGCTGACGCCGCGAGTCTCGCCTCGTACGGCCCGTTCCACCTGGTCACCATCTTCGAGGCGCTGCACGACATGGCGCGTCCCGCGGAGGTGCTGGCCTCGGCGCGGCAGTCGCTGGCGCCGGGCGGCGCGATGCTGGTGATGGACGAGCGCGTGGCGGATCGCTTCACCGGCCCGGCCGACGAGATCGAACGGCTCATGTACACGTTCAGCGTGCTGCACTGCCTGCCGGCCTCGCGCGCCGAGCAGCCCTCGGCCGCCCTCGGGACGGTGCTGCGCCGCCCGATCCTCGAGTCGCTGGCGAAGCAGGCCGGGTTCGCGGAGGTGGAGGTGCTCCCCATCGAGAACCTGTTCTTCCGCTTCTACCTGCTGCGCCCGTAGCCAACCCGCCGGCTACGGGATCCCCCGCGAGGCGTCCGGCCCCCTCCGGCGCCTCGCGGGCAAGTAGGCTGCCTGAGCGGCGAGCAGGGCAACGCCATCCAAACCCTGCCCGCGCCCCCGCAACGCCCTTGTGACCCACCGTCCGATGTGATCGACGTACTGCAAGCACACACCCCAGAGGCAGTCGGATGGAGTTGTGCTGTGTCGTACCTGCTTTTCCTTGTCGGAGCCGCGATCCTGCTGGGCGCGCTGACCCTGGCGGAGATCGCGCTGCTGCGCTTCGTCGCTCGCCGCGCCGGCGCCTTCGACGACTTCCCGCTCCCCGAGAGCATCGAGGCCCCCGCCCTTCCGAGGTCGACCGAGCGCCCTCGCAACACTCAGCGCGCGCGCCGCGAGCGCGTGACGGCCTGACGCGCTCGGGCTACTCGCCGATGCCGGCGAGGCCCTTCAGTTCCACCCGTGATCGCAGGCCGGTCTTGGTCAGGATGTTGTGCATGTGGGTGGTAACGGTGCGGCGCTGGATGCCCAGCGTCGCGCCGATCTCCGCGTCCGTCATGCCGCGCCCGGCCAGCCTCGCAACCTCGCGCTCACGCTCGGAGAGGTCGCTCGACGACCGCAGGCGAGGCGCACGCCGGCCGATGCGCGCGTAGAGCGCGCGGATGTCCTTCAGCTCCGCCAGGCCCGCGTTCGCCGAGAACTGGTGCGCCTCCTCCAGCGCCGGCAACGCCGCGTCCGGCTCGCCCGCGGCGATACCCGCCTCCGCCAGCGCGCGTAGCGCGCGAGCCCGACGCCACGCGTACCCCAGCGCACCAAACGACGCCGCCGCAGCCTCCAGGTGCTCGATGGCCTCGGTGTTCCGCCCGGCCGCCAGCGCGGCGCGACCGGCGGCAGCGTCTAGTTCGGCGCTCGCGAGGGGGAACTGCTCCGCCCCGTCCGCCTGGGCCCGGAGCGCCTCGACTGCCCGGTCGGCGGCGCCGGCGTCGCGCATCAGGCGTGCCGTCTCCACCTGCCACGGGAGCAACTCGCAACGGAGGAACCGCCCCCGCCCCGTGAGGTCCGTGAACCATCGGGCCACGGTGCTCACCGCCTCGTAGGCTCCGCGAGGGTCGCCGGCGGCCAGCGACTCCGCGACGTAGGCGATGACCTCCGCGTTCAGCGCGTAGCCCTGGTCCAGCGCCTCGCGTCCGTGCCAGAACTGGAGCACCTCCGGCCGGCCCTCCGGCGCGCGACCCCGGAGGGCGTCAAGGGCGCGGATGAGTGCGTGCGAGCGCGGTAGGGCGCGCAGGCGGTGCAGGCTGCCGTCCAGGTGCATCGTCCGCAGCGACAGCCGCTCCGCGGCATCGAGGTCGCCGGTCTCACCGAGCGCGTTCGCCAGCCGGATGCTGGACCAGGCCACCGTGGGGAAGTCGTCGCACGCCTCCGCCAGGCGTACCGCGCGCCGCAGCCACGGGATGCCCCGGGAGAGCGAGTGCGTGTCCGCGAGCGTGCTGCCGAGGGCCGACGTGACCCGCGCGATCGTCGCCCGATCCCTCGCTCGGCGGGCGAGGGAGTAGCCCTCGCGGTTGACGGCCAGCGCTGCGTGCGGGCGGCCGTCCGTGAGCAGGATCGAGTGCAGGCTGATGCGGGCGCGCGCCGCCACGCGGAGGTCGCCGGCGTCCGAGGCCTCGCGGAACGCGCGCTCGGTCTGGTCGATCGCCTGCTGCGTGTGGCCCAGCGTCTGCAGCACGCGGGCGGCCTCCACGCGCGCGAGGGTGATCGAGGGGTCGCGCTCGGGGTTGTCGCCGCGCACCACCGGCTCGTAGATCGCCCACGCCTCGCGGTCCTGGCCCAACGCCACGCGGTCGCGCGCACGACGCATCTCCGCGCGCACGGCGCCCTCCGCGCCCTCGGCGCCCGCCTCGCCTCGAGGGGTACTGAGGACGGTCTGCGCCGCCTCCCACTCGCCACTGCGGGACAGCGTCTCCGCCAGCAAGGCCGCCAGGTTGCCGGGCAGCGCCGCACCGTCCGTCCGCGCACCCAGTAACTGGTCCAGGCTCTGTAGGCGTTCGCGCGCCTCCGCGAAGCGTCCGCGCGCGACCATGATGCGGGCGGCACTCCCAACGAGGGCAGCCCGCTCGCCGTCCATCGGCATCGCTCCGGCGAGGGCGTGCCGCGCCACGGCGACGAGTTCCTCGTCCGGCAGCCGCCCCTCCGCCCGTAGCCGTGCCTCCAGCACCTCGGCGGCGGCGCGGTGCAACCGGCGCCGCGCGAGCGGCGACGCCTCGTCGCGCAGGACACGGCCGACCAGGGGGTCGGCCACCTGTACGCCCACGTCGCCATCGTGCGAGCCGGCCTCGCGGACCAGGTTGGCGTGGTCGAGGGCCATGACTGCCGTCTCCACCGACGCCGCCGGGAGCGACACGAGCGCCTCGATGGTGGCGAGCGCCGCCGGGAAGCGCCACACCGCCAGCGCCGTCGCGACCGCGCTCGCCTCGTCGCGGGCGCCCTCCGGCAGGGCGTTCAGCGCGCTCACCGTCCGCGCGCGCACGGCGTCCGGCGCTGGCAGGGAGTCCACAGCGCGGCTGCCCGAGAGCAACTCCGAGCGCGGGCGCGCCTCCAGCGCGGCGATCAGGCTCAGGATGTCGCGCAGGTCGTCCAGTCGGCCGGAGGTGTAGTGCGCCAGGTCGCGGACGACGCGAGTGCTCGCCGCTCCCGTGCCCAGGTCGGCCTCCAGCAGCGCGGCCACCTCGTCGAGGGTGAGGGCCGCGAGTTCGGCGACTTGGCAGCGCCCGCCGTACGCGACGCGCTCCATCAGGCTCGTAAGCCCGGCGGTGGGTGCGCCGTCGCCTCGCCTCGTGGCGGCGGTGGCGACGAGCAACGTGCGGCCTTCTGGCGGCGTGGCCAGCAGGTCCTCCAGGATGGCGGCGTCCTCCGGCGGCGCCTCCTCCAGCCCCTGGACCAGCACGAGGAGCGGCGAGGTCTGCGAACGGAAGGCCCGACGCAGCCGCCGCGCCAGCATCGCGGGCTCCTCGGTCTCCAGGTCCGCGGCTCCCAGCTGCTCGCCCAGCGCGATCGTGGACATGAGCCGGGGCCGGTTCGGCGCGACCCACACCGAGGCGACACGTATCCCCGAGGCCCGCGCGTCACGTTCGAGCGCCTGCAACAGCGCGCGTTGCCCGCCACCGGGAGGGCCTACGACCAGGGCAGACGCACCCGCGCCGCCCGCCGGCCACCATCGGTCGAGGGCGCGGTCCAGCTCGGACGCGCGGAGGGTGGTTCCTACGTATCGTTCGATCACGATACGTATCTATATCACAGCATGGATACAACTCATACGTATTCTGACGCCGGCTCGCCGTCCCTACGATCCTCCCCTGCTGAGCGGGTCGTGATGCATTCGCGGGGGGCGCGGTGCGTCACGGCCGGCTCGGCGTCCCCCACCCCCACCCCTTCGATCCCGACACGCAACCTCGAAGCGCCGTCGAGCGCTCTCCGACTGAGGGCGTTGTCACGGCGGGCTACTCTCTACGCGCGTTGGGGCCGGCACGCCTCGACGCTCGGGGGCTCGCTGGGGGGACGGCATGTCGGGGGCGGATCTCGTCGGACGGCGCGTCGAGGAACTCGACACGCCCGCGCTCTGGGTGGACCTGGACGCGCTCGATCACAACATCGCCACCATGGCGCGCGTCGCACACGAGCACGGCGTGGACTGGCGCCCGCACGTGAAGGCCAGCAAGGCGCCCGACCTCGCGAAGCGTCTCGTGGCCGGTGGCGCCGTGGGCATCACCTGCGCCAAGGTAGGCGAGGCCGAGGTGATGGCGGACGCTGGCGTCGCGGACATCCTGCTGGCCAACGAGATCGTGGGCGCCACGAAGGTCGCGCGCCTCGTGGCCCTCGCCGCGCGCGCGACGGTGTGCGTGGCCGTGGACGACGAGCGCAACCTGCGCGAAATCTCCGCTGCCGCCTCCGCGGCCGGCGTGAACATCGATGTGCTCGTGGACATCAACGTGGGCGCGAACCGCTGCGGCGTCACGCCCAGCGCTGCGCCCGCCCTCGCACGGTCGGTGCTGGACCTGCCGGGCGTCTCCCTGCGCGGCCTGATGGGCTACGAAGGCCACGTGATGGGCTTGCAGCCGGAGGACAAGGAAGCCGAGTCCGCGAAGGCCGCAGACATCCTCCGCGAGGCGGGGGCAGCCCTCCGCGCGGCCGGTATCGAGCCGCGCGTGGTCAGCGGCGGTGGTACCGGCAACTACTGGATCGCCAGCAGCCTGGGCGCGCTCAACGAACTCCAGGCCGGCGGCGGCGTGCTCATGGACCTGTCCTATCGGGATGGCATGAAGGTGCCGGGCCACCGGCACGCGCTCTTCCTCACGGCCCAGGTAGTCTCCACCAGCGTGCCGGGGCGCGCCATCGCAGACGCCGGGTGGAAGGCCACGGGGATGCACACCGGTCTGCCCGAGGCGATAGCGCCGGTGGGTCTGTCCGTGCTCCGCCTCAACGCCGAGCACACGATCCTCGAGCACCGCGACGAGGCGCCGGTGGAGCCGGGCGACCGCGTCACCCTGATCCCGCACTACTCCGACTCCACCGTCCTGCTGCACCGCCAGATGTACGCGGTACGGGATGGGCGCGTCGAAGCCGTGTGGCCGATCTCAGCCGCCGGCATGTTGCAGTAGCGCGGACCGAAACAGCGAGGAGCGAGCGATGCCCGAGCAGTACGACATCATCATCCGCGGCGGCACCGTCATGGACGGCAGCGGTGAGGCCGGCCAACGGGCCGACGTGGCGCTGCGCGGTGACCGCATCGCGAGGGTCGGCGGGGTGGCCTCGGACGCCACGGCCGGCGAGATCGTGGACGCGGCCGGCCTCATCGTCGCGCCCGGGTTCATCGATGTTCACGCGCACGACGACACGCTGGTGCTGGTGGAACCGGACTCCGAGGGCAAGGTGATGCAGGGCGTCACCACCGTGATCAACGGCAACTGCGGCGCCGGCGTCGTCCCCTTCCGCTCCAGCCGCCGCGCACAGGAGGCCGGCGGCGAACTGCCGACCTGGGACTCCTACGGCGGCTACCTCGCGGCCATCGAGAGCCACCCGCCCTCGCTGAACGTCGCCACGCTCGTCGGGTTCGGCACCATGCGCGCGGGCGCCCTCGGCGGAGCGATGCCTTCGTTCGGCACCACGCCCGCCTCCTCCGGCGTGCCCGGCGCGGACATCGAGCGCCCCGCCACCGCCGAGGAGATCGCGCAGATGCAGGCGTGGCTGCGCGAGGGCCTGGAGGCGGGCGCCGTCGGCATGTCGACCGGCCTCATCTACGAACCCGACCGCTACGCCACCACGGACGAGATCGCGGAAGTCGCCCGCCCGCTCGCGGACTTCGGCGCGCTGTACGCCTCGCACGTGCGGGGCGAGGGCGCGACGCTCCTCGATGCCCACGCGGAGGCGATGGAGATCGGACGGCGGGTGGGCGTGCCCGTGCAGATCTCGCACCACAAGGCCAGCGGCCGCGCGTTCTGGGGCAACGTGAGCCAGTCGATCGCGCAGATCGAGGAAGCCCGCGCCCGCGGCGAGGACGTGACGGCGGACCAGTACCCCTACACCGCCGGCAGCACCCGGCTGGCCGCGCTGCTCCTCAACGGCCGCATCGGCGACTCCACCTCGGAGGGACTGCGCGGCGAGGACGTGCTCCTGGCGTCCGTGCCCAACCGGCCGGAGTGGGAGGGCAAGTCCGTCGCCGACCTGGCGGACGAGTGGGACCTGCCTGCGGAGCAGGCCGCCGAGCGCGTGGTGGAGGAAGGCGCCCGCGCCACCATCGTCGTGCAGTTCGCAATGGACGAGGCGGACGTGCGTACGGTGCTCGCGCACAAGACCACGATGATCGGCACGGACGGCCTCGGCTTCGGTTCGCGCCCGCACCCCCGCCACTACGGCACGTACCCACGCATCCTGGGCAAGTACGTCCGCGAGGAAGGCGTGATCACGCTGCAGGACGCCGTCTGGAAGATGACCGGCTTCCCGGCCACCAAGTTCAACCTGCCCGGCCGTGGCTTCGTCCGCGAGGGCTACA
>CAYTRA010000015.1:0-17632 GCA_964439675.1 uncultured Dehalococcoidaceae bacterium | reverse complement strand
GCGATGTCCTCAAACGTCGCGATATCGCCTCCGACCGGCACAGCGACGACGAGCCGGTTGGTGGCGAAGACGCGAGGGCTCACGGCCAGACCGGCGGCCAGCACGGGCGCCATCTGCTCCTGGTTCGCAGACGCGAAGACGTGCGCCGGCGCGCCCTCCACGATCTGCGCCGCCAGCGCGGAGGACGCACCCGTGTTCAGGCGCACCTCGACGTCCGGATGCTGCGCTTCGAACGCCTCCGCGAGGTCGCGGAACGCCTCAGTAAGCGAGGACGCCGCCGACACCACGAGGGCGTCCTTGTCGCCGCCACAAGCGGGAGCGAGCGCCAGGAGCGCGGCCACCGCGAGGGCGAGGACTCGCCTCACGAGGCGGCCTTTCGCCGACGGCCGTCCGGGGTCATCGAGCGCAGCCACGCCAGCGTCGCCTCGGCGGCGGTGACGCGAGACTCCCACACCAACTGCTCGAAGTCAGAGGCGGCATCGAGTCGCGCCCGTGCGTCCTGTAGGTACACCTCGCACGTCTCGACCTGGCGGGCGACCAGGCGCGGCTCTCCGGCTGGGTCCAACAGGCGCAGGACGTAGATCTTCAGGAGCAGGTCATGGCGCACCTCGCGGAGGCGGGCGACGGGCGCCCGCAGCCACGGGCGGAGGGCCTCCCAGCCCGCCTCGCTGGCGCTGAAGATGCGACGCGGCGGGCGGTTGCCGACGCGCACTTCCTCCCATTCCACCAGGTCGCGGCGCTCCAGCGTGCGCAGGTATCCGTAGAGGACGCTCTGCTCGGCGGGAAGCACCTCGGCGAGTGGGGAGGCCTCCCAGCGACGGGCGAGTTCGTAGCCGTGCATCGGCTCCGCCGCCAGCAGGCCGAGCGCGGTGTACTCGCCGGGCAGGAGGGCTCGCTCGTCTGTCCTGCGCAGATATGGCATGCGGGGACGCTACTTCTCGGCCGAATACTTTGCAACAAAGTATCCGCTCGCAGCCCCTCGGGACGCCCTCGTGGGCGGAGTGCTAGACTGCGGTCGTCACCCGCGAGGTTCGGGGAAGTCCGGTGCGAAACCGGCGCTGTCCCGCAACTGTGAGCCACTGCTGCCCCCGGGGCGCGGCGGCGAGCCAGAATACCGGCCTCGCGATCTGACTTGTCGACCCTGCGAGGACAGGCGACGGCAGGCCTCTGCGCTCACGCGTACGCTCGCCACATCTGCCCCTCGCCTTGTACCGAGGGGCGGACGACCTTCGTTCGCCGTCACCTCGGCGAGGACGAGCGAATGACGATCCGCGGTATGCGGCTCGGCCGTGCGCGCGATGCGGCCGCACCCCGAAGACTCCCGGCGCTGCCGGGGACGCTGGCGCTGGCGATCCTGCTGGCCCTGGCCGCGCTGCTGGCGCTGACGCAGGGCGCGGCGGACATCCCGCCCGCCACCGTCCTGCGGCTGCTGGTGGACCGTCTTCCGTGGATCTCCGTGGACACCACCGTCAGCGACTCCTGGCAGTCGATCCTCTTCGATATCCGCCTGCCTCGAGTGCTCGCGGCTGCGCTGGTCGGCGCGGCCCTCTCGGTTTCGGGCTCGGCGTACCAGGGTGTCTTCCGGAACCCCCTCGCGGAGCCGTACCTGCTCGGTGTTGCGGCGGGGGCCGGGCTCGCCGTCGCCATCGCGGTGGTGTCGCCGCTGCCGGTGGACGCGTACGGGCTGGGCTGGGTGCCCATCCTCGCGTTCGCGGGCGGGCTGGCCACCGTCCTCATCGTCTACATGGCCGCGAGGACCGGCGGGGTGCTGGACGGCGGCGCGCTCATCCTCGGTGGCGTCGCGCTCTCGGCGGTGTGGGCCGGGGCCACGTCCTTCCTGATCCTCAACAGCGGCGACCAGGTCTCCCAGCCGATCCTGTCCTTCCTCTTCGGCGGCTTCAACACGGCGTCCTGGGAGAAGGTGGTGGTGGCCACGCCCTACATCGCCACGGGCATGCTGGCGATCGCGCTCCACGCGCGCGCCCTGAACGTGCTGCAACTGGACGAGGAGCAGGCCGAACACCTCGGCGTGAACGTCAGCCGCACGAAGTTAATCGTGCTCGCGGCCGCCTCGCTGGTGGCGGCCACCGCCGTCGCGGTGGCGGGCGTGATCGGGTTCGTCGGGCTCATCGTGCCGCACGCGGTGCGCATGGCCTTCGGAGGCGACTACCGGCGCACCCTGCTGGCCAGCCTGCTGGGCGGAGCGCTCCTCCTGGTGTCGGTGGACCTGGTGGCGCGCACGATTATTCAGCCGCAGGAGGTGCCAGTCGGCATCCTGACGGCGATGCTGGGGGGCCCGTTCTTCCTCATGCTGCTCCGCGGCCGCAAGGTCTCGCTCTGATGGTTGCCACGAAGCCCTCGACGCCTGCCCACATCGAGGCGCCCCGCCGGCCGATGCTCGCCGTGCGCAACCTGGTTGTGACAGTTGGCGGCCGCCGTCTGCTGGACGGCGTCAACCTCGAGGTGGGAGCGGGCGAGGTCGTGGGCCTGGTGGGCCCGAACGGCGCCGGGAAGAGCACCCTGCTGCGCGCCGCCACGGGCGTCCGCTCCGCCGAGGGCGAGGTGACGCTGGCTGGACAGCCTCTGGCGTCGTATCGCAACGGCTCGCTGTTCCGCACCGTGGCCGTCGTGCAACAACTTCCCGAGGCGCCGCCCGTGCTGACCGTCCGCGAACTGGTGATGCTGGGCCGCCATCCCCACCTGGGCCTGCTGCGACGGGAGAGCGCGCGCGACCATGACATCGTGGACGCCTCGATGGCCCGCGCGGGCTGCGAGGCGTTCGCGGAGCGCATGCTGGGTACGCTCTCCGGGGGCGAGCGGCGACGCGCGTTCATCGCGCGGGCGCTGGCGCAGGAGCCGCGCCTGCTGCTGCTGGACGAACCCACGTCGGGCCTAGACGCGGACGCGCAGGCGCAGATCCTCACGCTGCTGCGCGCCCTGGCGACGGAGGGCGTTGCGGTGCTGGTGGTATTGCACGACCTCACCTTCGCCGCCGCCTACTGCGACCGGCTGGCCCTCTTGCGAAACGGACGCCTCGTGGCCTCGGGGGCGCCCTCGGAGGTGGTGACGGCGGAGCATGTGCGGGACGTATACGGGCCGCACGTGCGCGTGATCGCGCACCCGGAGACGGGCGCGCCACTGGTGGTGCCGGCGGTCGTCTGAGGCGAGGCGTTGCCTCGATGTCCGAGGCAGAGGGCGGGCCTCAGTCCTGCTGCATTCGGGACCTTCGAGACTCCTAACGCGCGGTCCGCGACCTGACAATCGGATACATGGAACAGGACCTGCTGACGGCGCTCTTCAGCCAGACCGGCGACGCCGTCCTGGTGGTGGACGACCATCGGATCATCCGGCTCGCCACGCCACAGGTGGAGACCCTCTTCGGCTGGCGACCGGACGAACTCTCCGGCCAGCCGCTCTCCGTGCTCCTCCCCGAAAGCGTCCGCGTCCGGCACGACCGCCTGGCCGCGGGCTACCAGCAGCACCCCACGCCGCGCGCCATGGGCGCCGGCCTAGAACTCCGAGGGCTACACCAGGACGGCTCCGAGTTCCGCGTGGACATCGCCCTGGGCCCGATCGTGTTCGACGGGTGCACGTACGTCGCGTGCGTCATCCGGCCGCTGGAGGACGAGCAGCCGGCTCCGGTAGCCGTCGGCGCCGCGGATGAGTCACGTGTGGCCGCACTCCAGTCGATGTTCGGAGTGGGCCTCAGTCTGAGCGCCTCCCTGGACGACTTCGGCACCGAAACCTCACGGGCGCGGGTGGAGCGAGCCGCTGAGGACCTGCGCCACGCCGTGGAGGAGATCCGCGCGCACCTCGACCAGGGGTAGGCGGGCGTGAACCTCGCCTAGCCCTCGAACCTGCCGAGGAGCGCCGCCACCTCGCCCGCCAGGGCGGGGTCTTCCGTCTCATCCGTCCCGGCGAGGGCGTCCAGCGCCGCCTCCCCCGCCTCGGGCGCGCCCTGCGCAACGGCCCTCAGGTGCTGGTGCACGATCATCCGCACCGCCCACGGCTCATCGAGGCCCCAGCGAGCGCAGAGGGCGGCCACGGCCTGCTGGTAGTTGCGGATGCGCTCGAAGGGGCGGGCGTCCGCCTCTGCCTCGTACCAGCCGCGGGGGTCGTCGAAGGAGTAGCCGTTGGCGGCGGCCTGCACGTACTCCAGGGCGTGCTCGTACGGGGGCGGCCGGTCGTAGGTGATGCGCGGCCCGACGTCCAGGCCGTGCACCATCGGCATCTCCACCACCTGCTGCACCACGAACGGCAGCGCCTCCTGCGCCAGCGCCCAGAGCGACTGCCGGTCCGCGCGCCACGCGTCGCCCTCGGGCCCCGGAGCCGCGTCCAGCATCCGGAGGATGAGGCGGCCTCGACGGAAGCGGGTGGGCACGGACGTCATGGTTACGTCACCTTGAGGGGGACGCCGTCCCGGCAGAGGGGGCATTCGTCCGGCGGCCAGGTCTGCATCGTCAGTTCGGTCGTCGCAAAGAACGGCACGCCGTCCATTTCGGAGCGCTCGCCGCTGCGATACACGATCACCGAGGCGCACACGGGGACGCCTCCGGCCTTGCGCACCGCCTCGATGGTGTCGAGCACGGCCTCACCGGTGGAGGAGATGTCGTCCACCACCATCACGCGCTCGCCCGGCTCCAGGCGGAAGTCGCGCTGGAAGGAGCGGCCACCCTCCGGGTCACGCTCGGCAAAGATGCCGCGCAGGCCCAGTTGGCGGCCAACCTCGTACGCCAGCAGGATGCCGCCTGAGGTGGGGCCAGCGACGGTCTGAGGGCCGAACGAGCGCCCCCACTCCGCCATCTTGCGGCACACCATCTCCGTGAACCGGGGCCATTGCAGGAGGTTGAACTTCTCGATGTACCGGTCCGAGTGCCGGCCGGACGAGAGTTGGAAGTGCCCCTGCAGGAAGGCGCCAGATTCCTCCAGCGCCGCGATCATTTCCGGGTCTACCGCCATGCCGATGCCAACGCTGTTCCCCATTCCTCGCCCAGCCGCGCGGCGGAGGATACACCGTCGCCCAGCACATGGCCGATGAGGCCCCAGCGGCCGGCAGGCCAGTACCGGAAGTCCGCCCGCCCGATGACGGTGTCCGCGTCCACCAGGCCGAATACGTGCGAGTCCAGCGAGTTGTTGCGGTTGTCGCCCAGCACGAACAACTTGCCCGGCGTCACCACCGTGGGAGGCACGCTGTAGTTCGGCGCTTCCGCGATGTACGGCTCCTCCAGCGGCACGCCGTCTACCATCACGACGCCGTTGTCCACCTGCACCGTCTGGCCCGGCACGGCGATCACGCGCTTGATGAAGTCACGTTCGTTGGGGTCGCCGGAGTACTCGAAGACGACCACGTCGCCCGGCTCCGGAGCTCCCAGGGGCTGCCAGGAGTCCTCGTCCACGCCGGGGAGCCAGGAGAGGTCGAACTCCCGGTAGGCCAGGCGGTTCACGATCACCAGGTCGCTCTCGTGGAACGTGGGCAGCATGGAGCCGCCCTCCACGACGTAGTTATGTGCGACGAAGCGGACACAGAGGAACATGGCGAGCGCCAGGATCAGGACGTCCAGCGTCTCCACCACCCCGCCCAGGAACCACAACGCGCGGTGGTCCTGGTTCGCGGCCGGCGGCGCCCACGGGTCTACCGAGGCCAGCCCGCCATGCGAGAACGCCTCCGCTTCAGCGGGCGAATCATCGAACCGGGGAGCAAGGGATGTCTCGTCGCGCTCGTAGACCATCGGTTCGAGTATAGGCACGCTTCCCGCTTGCCCGCCGCCTGCGGGAGTGCGTGCCGCGCTCAGCCCGAGCCGGCGGCCCCCAGCAGGTCGATGCGGTCCGCCGCCACCTGCGCCACCGCCTCCCGCCCGGCCCGAAGCGACGGTCGAGGGTCATTCCCGCTGCCCGCTTGCAAGGCACGGGCGAAGGCAGCGTGTATCTCGCTGCTGATGTTCACCTTGCGGATGCCCGCCTCCACGGCCCGGCGCATGTCTCGAGGTGTCACGCCCGATCCGCCGTGCAGCACCAGCGGCAGCCCTCGCGTGGCCGCGCGCAACTCTCGCACCAGCGCGGCGTCCACCTCGCCGGCCAGCCCGTGCGCGGTGCCCACGGACACCGCGAGGCTGTCCACGCACGTCTCCTCGACGAACCTCGCGGCCGCCTCCGGGTCCGTCAGGACGCCCTCGGAGGTGACAACGCCCGGCTCGCGGCCGCCGACGTGGCCGAGTTCCGCCTCCAGCGCCAGACGCTGCTCCTGCGCCACGGCGTACGCCTGCATCGTCTCGATGCGGTTGCGCTCCAGCGGGTACGTGGAGCCATCGAACATCAGCGAGGTGAACCCCGCCTGCACCGCCTGCCGGACGAGCGCGACCGATGGTCCGTGGTCCAAGTGCAGTGCGACGGAGACCGGGCGCCGCTGCACCAGCGCCCGCACCAGCGTTGCTGCGACCTCGATGCCGCCGATGTGCTGGAGGTTGGAGGGGTTGAACTGGACGAAGATGGCCCCGCGCCGCGCCTCGGCGGCGTCGAGCACGCCCTGGAGCATCTCCAGGTTGGAGATGTTGAAACCAGGTACGGCGAACTTGCCACGCTCCGCCGCGGCCAGGAGTTCGCGTCCACCGGTCAGCGGCATCGCTCAGTCACCTCAACAGTTCGGCACCCCATAGCCGGGGCGAATGCTACGCTCGCGCCTCATCCCGGGCGAGGCCAGCACGACCGCTCCACGGGTGCTGAACGCCAGGACAGGGCCACCCGGGGCGCGGACGACATGACCACATCCCCCTCGACATCCTCGCCGCACCCGGACGACATCGTCGATGCGCTGGTGGCGCGCGCGCGGCAGGGTGACCTGCAGGCGTTCAACTCGCTGGTGGCGCGCTTCCAGGACGGCGTCTACAGCCTCACCCTCCGCATGCTCGGCTCTTCCCAGCCCGCCGAGGATGCCACGCAAGAGGCGTTCATCCGCGCGTGGCAGCGCATCGAGACGTTCCGGGGCGGTTCGTTCCGCTCGTGGCTCTTCACCATCGCCGCGAACCAGGCCCGTGACGAGTTGCGACGCCGAGGGCGGCGACCGGCGCAGAGCCTGGACCAGGCGCGCGACGACCCCGACCGCGCCGACCTGGATCCCCCGGGCGATGAGCCGTCCCCGGAGGGCGAGGCGGAGCGCAAGGAGATGCGCGCGGCGCTGGAGGCGGCGCTGATGACGCTGCCGGACGACTGGCGGCAGGTGGTGGTGCTCTCAGATATCCACGGCCTGGACTATCGAGAGGTGGCGGAGGCCACGGGACTGCAACTGGGCACCGTGAAGTCTCGACTGAGCCGGGCACGGGCACGGCTGCGTGAGGTTATCCGAGATTCGCGGGAACTCTCGGAAGCCGTGGAGCGTCTTGGAGTCAGGCGGTGACTCTTATGTGGTGGAGACGACGACCCAGCGATACGCCACCCACGCCCCAGGAGGCGGCCGAGGAACGCATCTCGGCATACCTGGACGGCGAGGTGACGGACTCCGAGCGCGACGAGATCGAGGCGCTCCTGGCGTCTGACGCCACGGCGCGCGAACACCTGGACGACCTGCGCATGATGCGCGCAGCCTTCGCCTCGCTGGGCGAGGTGCGGGCGCCCCGCTCCTTTGCCATCCCCGCCCCGGCCTCTGGCGCCGCGCCCGTCGCGGCCGCCTCGACGTTCGGGGGGCGGTCCATGCTGCTCGTGCGCCGGATGGAGTGGGCCATGCGCGCCTCCGCCGCCGGCGCTGCGCTGCTCTTCGTGGTGGCCGTGACCACCAATCCGGGCGGCGAGACGCCCATTGCCTCGGTCCCCGTGATGAGCGAGCGCACCGCGGCGGAAGATGCCCCCTCGGCGTTCTCGGCCGGCGCCGGCGAGGCCGAAGCCTCGGGCGCCGCCGACGCGGACGCGGGTACCGCTGGTGGTGGCGCCTCCGCCGACGCGCCCAGTGCGGACGGGACGCCCTCGCCGGGGACGGACACCGATCCGGACCGCGAGCTGCACGAGGGGCCGGACGGGGCCAGTTCCCCCGGCGTCGAGGATGACGCGGGCGCCGGTTCGCCTCCGGGCGACGGTGTCGACGGCGCGGCGCCCGGTACGAACGAGGACGCCTCGGACGATGCGGGCGAAGGCGATGACGGCGATGACGGCGAGGCCGTTACGACCATGATGGTGCCGAACAACGGCCCCGAGGGTGCGGAAGAAGGCACGGCGGACGGATCCGCAGGCGACTCGCAGAAGCGCTACGAACCCGTCGAGGAGTCGGCCCAGTTGCGCGTCCCGGAACCGGGAACCATTGGCGTCGCTTCAGCGTCAGATGGTGTGGGAGGCGTTGCCCCCGCACTCGCAACCCTGGCCGTGCTGCTCACCGCGCTGTCGGTGCTGCTGGCCCGCAAGGACGAGGCAGGGGCGCCCGACCGCCGGTAGAGCGCGGCAACTGCCCGCAGCCGGCCAGCGACTGTTCGTCCGTGGGCAGAAAGGGTCGGCCCTGCTATGACGCAAGACACTGAGAAGGTCTCCGGAAGACGGTTCACCAGGCGAGCCATCCTTGGCGTGGGCGCGGCTGCGCTGGTGGCGCTGAGCGTCGCCTGCACGCCCACCACGGAAGTCACGGTTGCCGGCAACGCCACGACGTCCCAGGGCATCGCCGTGTCCGGCGAGGGCAGCATCTCCGTGCGGCCCGACATCGCCCTCCTGAACCTGGGCGTAGAGGTCCACGCGCTCACCGTCGCGGAGGCACGCGGCGGCGCGGCGGACGCGATGCAGGCCATCCAGGACGCCATCGCGGACGAGGGCGTAGCTCCCGAGGACGTCCAAACCCAGTACTTCAACATCTACCCGCAGTACTCCTACCCGGAGCGCGAGGCGCCTCAGATCACGGGCTACATCGTGCAGAACCAATCCCAGGTGAAGGTCCGCAACCTGGACACCGTCTCCGAGGTACTGGACGCCGCCATCGAAGCCGGCGGCGACGCGGTCCGTGTGAACGGCATCTCGTTCACCGTGGAGGACCCGGACGCCTTCCTTGCGGACGCCCGTACGGAGGCCGTCGAGAACGCGCGCGAGCACGCGCAGGTGCTGGCGGACGCCGCCGGCGTGACGCTCGGCGCCCCGATGGCCATCTCCGAGTCCACCTCGTTCCCCGGCCCCTACCCGGTGTTCGAGCGCTCGGCGCAGGACGGCGGCGCGGGCGGATCGACGCCCGTGAGCCCCGGCGAGCAGGAACTCAGCGTCTACGTCTCGGTCGTCTTCAGCATCGAGGAGTAGCCCACCCACGAGGTCCCTCCGGGACCACAGGCCGCGGGCGCTACGACCTTTCCCGCCCGAAGCGCCCGACGGATACGAGGCCGTCCCCGTGGGGGCGGCCTCGTTCGTTGTGTTCACGCTATGCAGGACGTTAGTCGACGCGTTATGGCGGCCACTCAAGAACGTGACACGCCCGCCGATGATTGGGGGAGTCGGGGGGATCCGTATGCGCCGAGCTCTTCCCAGTGTGCTCTCCTGGGCCGTCCTGGTCGCTGCGTCGACCACGCTCTTCGCCGTGCTCCAACTACGCGCGGGCGGGGTGGCGTGGGCGTGGAATAGCCCCGCCGGCCACTTCTGGATCGTGAGCGCGGCCTCCATCCTCTGCGTCGTGCTCGGCCTCGCGGCCGGCGTTGCGGCGACGCGGGCCCGGAGCGCGCGGGTCACGATGATCGCGCTCGCATTCATCGCGATGGCCGGCATCTTCGCGGTCCACGGCCTGGCCACACCGGGCTTCATCATGTCCCTGCCCTCGCACGTCTCGAGTGCCGCCGCCGAGACACCCAGCGTCGACCCGTACGGGTACGGCCCCACCGTCGAAACAGGCACCGAGGCTCCCCCGTCCGCTGAGGTCGAGCCTTCTGAGCCTTCCGAGCCGTCCAGCCCCTACTACAACGTGACCGGCCTCTCGTCCCGCCTCGCGGTGCTGGTTTCGGCGGCGTTCCTCGCGCTGGCGGCGGCGCCGTGGCCCGCGAGGTTCGAAGCGTGGGCGAACCGACGGCGCGGCGTCCTGCTGGGCGTGGGGGTGGCCTCGGTCGGGACGTATGCGCTGCTGGGCATGGCGGCGCCGTGGCTGGTGCCGACCCAACTGACGACGCAGAGCGCGTTCCCGTGGATCACCACCAGCCTGGTGACGGTGCTCGGCGTCTTCGCGGCCTACCGTTTCGGCTCCGCCTACCGCCACAGCGGCCTGGAGATGCACGGAGCCGTGGCCGTGGGCGCCGTGCTGATGGTGCAGGCCCAGCAGTCCATGCACTTCGGCAGCCAGTGGAGCGGGACCTTCTGGCTCTACCACGTGCAGCTGTTCTTCGGCTTCACCGCGATCTTCTGGGGAGTCGTCGTGGAGTACTCGCGAGGCCGTACCGTCCGCTCGCTGGAGGCGCTCACGGTTTCGGACGTGCTGGAGCAACTGCGGTCAGGCTACGCGGAGCCCATCGTCGCGCTCTCGGCAGCCCTCGAGGCCCGGGACGGGTACACGCTGGGGCACGGTGAGCGGGTCGCGGCCCTCGCGGTGCTCATCGGCCAGCGCATGGGCATCGCCGGCCGGCGGCTGCGGGGCATCGCGGCGGGCGGCCTCCTGCATGACGTGGGCAAGATCGGCGTGCCGGACGCGGTGCTGCACAAGCACGGCTCCCTGACGGACCGCGAGTACGACATCATCAAGGAGCACCCCTGGCGAGGCGCGGAGATGCTCCGCAACCACTTCGACCAGAAGGTGGAGTCCCACATCATCCGCTACCACCACGAACGCTGGGACGGCGCTGGCTACCCGGATGGCCTGGCCGGCGAGGCCATCCCGCTGGAGGCGCGCATCGCCGCGGTGGCGGACGTGTACGACGCCCTGCGCTCCAACCGCGCCTACCGGCCGGCGTTCCCCCGGGAGCAGGCGTTGGACATCGTCCGCGAGGGCGCGGGCGCTCACTTTGACCCTCGATGCGTGGAGGCCTTCCTGCAGGTAGTGGAGGAGTGGGAGTCCCGCTACGTGGCGGACAACCTGGAGTACCTGGAGCGTCGCGCGGAGTTCCGCGCAGCATGAACCACGGCTCGAGACGCCTCGGGAACCTCGCGCGCTGGGTGCTGGCGGGCAACGTGTTCGCCCTCGCGGCGGCGTTTGCGCCTACCGCCGCTGGGACGGACGTGGGGCAGGCGGTGCGCGGGTTCGTGGCCTGGTGCGGCATCGGCTGATACCCTTCGCCCACTGTAAATCGCCCCGTGAGACTCCCCGCCGAACCGAGGGCCTGCGTTGGTACTCAGTGACCGCTCGATCCGTGAGGCCCTGGCCTCCGGCCGGCTCGTCATCGATCCCCTTGGCGACAACGCCGTCCAGCCCGCCTCGCTCGACATCCGGCTCGACCGGCACTTCCGAGTGTTCCGGAACCACCGCGAGGCCTACATCGACATCCGCGAGGAGGTCCCCGAACTAACGGAGGCGGAGACGATCACGGACGACGAGCCGTTCGTCCTGCACCCGGGCGAATTCGTCCTGGGCTCCACGGTGGAGCGCGTGGAACTGGCGGATGACCTGGTGGCGCGGGTGGAAGGCAAGTCCTCGCTTGGCCGGCTCGGCCTCCTGGTGCACGCGACGGCCGGTTTCGTGGACCCGGGATGGAAGGGACACCTGACGCTGGAACTCTCCAACGTCTCCACGCTCCCCGTCCGGCTGTACTACGGCATGAAGATCGGCCAACTCTCGTTCCAGAACCTGACGACCCCGGCGGACCGTCCGTACGGCCACCCCGACCTGAAGTCTCGCTACCAGGGCCAGGAACTCCCTACCGCCAGCCGCATCTTCCGCGACTACGCCAACTCCCCTGCAAACCACACGGCGAACGGGGAGCCGCCCGGCGGCGCCCGGTAGGCGCCGCGGACTCCGAGGGCGTCTCGTGACCTCCGAGTTCATGCGCCTCGCGCTGGAGCAGGCAGAGGCCGGGCTCGGCACCACCTCGCCCAACCCCTCGGTGGGGGCGGTGCTGGTGAAGGACGGGCGCGTCGTCGGCCGCGGCCACACGCAGCCCCCGGGCCAGCCCCACGCCGAGGCGATGGCGCTCCTCGAGGCCGGCGAGGCGGCCCGAGGCGCGACGGCTTATGTCACGCTCGAACCGTGCAACCACCACGGCCGCACGCCCCCCTGCACTGAAGCCCTCATCGAGGCCGGCGTCGTGGAGGTGGTCTACGCCCTCGGCGATCCGGACGAGCGGGTGAATGGCGCCGGCTCACGCCGCCTCCGCGAGGCGGGCATCCGCGTCACCGAGGGCGATGGAGCGGACGAGGCTGCCCGGCTCTTGCAGGGCTACCTGAAGCACCAGCAGACCGGCCTGCCCCTCGTCATCGTGAAGTACGCAGCCAGCCTGGACGGACGCATCGCCTCGGCGTCTGGCGACGCCCGGTGGGTGTCCGGCCCGGAGGCGCGGGCATGGGTACACCGACTGCGGCAGCAGGTGGACGCGATCGCGGTCGGCTCCGGGACCGTGCTGGCGGACGACCCCGAACTCACCGCCCGCCCCGACTCCGGCGAGGCGGCACGCCAGCCCCTCCGCGTCGTCATCGACTCCCGAGGCCGCACGCCCGCCTCGGCGCGCGTGCTTGGTCCCGGTGCGCTCGTCGCGACCAGCGACGTGAGCCCGGAGGGCTGGCGACGCGAGATCGAAGGCACGGGCGCCGAAGTGCTCGTGCTGCCCTCGGAGGGTGGTTATGTCTCCCTAGAGGCCCTCCTGCGGAACCTGGGAGACCGTGACGTTGTACACCTATTGGTGGAAGGCGGCGGCGCCCTCCTCGGCTCGCTGTTCGATGAGCGGCGCGTCGACCGCCTGTATGCTGTGATAGCACCGGTAATCATCGGCGCCTCGGATGCGCCCTCGGCGGTCGCGGGACGCGGCGCGCAGGTGATGGCGGCAGCCCCCCGCCTGCGGGACGTGACCGTCGAGCGACTGGGCGAGGACACCCTGATCACCGGCGTGCCGGTGTGGCCGGACGCCACGCCGTAGACGGTGGCCACACTGGAGCCGAACGAGGGACCTCGTACGGTCGAGAGCGGGAGTAGAGATGTTCACCGGCATCGTGGAGGAAGTGGGGCGAGTGCGGCGCCGCGAGGGTGGCGAACTGGTGGTGGAGTGCTCCACGATCCTGGAGGGCTCCCAGCTCGGCGACTCCATCGCGGTGAACGGCGTTGACCTCACGGTCCGCAAGATGGACGCGGACTCGATGACCTTCGACGTCATGCCGGAGACGTTCCGCCGCTCCAACCTCGCCATCCTCGAACCGGGCGATCACGTGAACCTGGAGCGCTCGGTGACGGGCGCCACCCGCATGTCCGGCCACGTGGTGCGAGGCGTGGTGGAGACCACCTGCACGCTGGACAGCCTCACGCCAGAGGGCGACGCCATCATCGCGCGCTTCAAGACCACGCCGGAGTACCTGAAGTACATCGTGCTGAAGGGGCCGGTCTGCGTGGACGGCGTGTCGCTGACGGTGATGGCGCGTGACTCGGAGTCGTTCTCCGTGAGCCTGGTGCAGTACACGCAGGAGCACACGAACCTCATGCACCGCAAGCCCGGCGACCAGATCAACCTCGAAACGGATATCTTTGCGAGGTACGTCGAGCAGCTGCTCGAAGCACGCGCGGCGACCGCATAGGCGTCGACGCAGAAAGACGGTACCCACCATGGCAGCCAGGAAGCCCTCGACGAAGAGCAGCAGCACCAAGGCCTCGCCCGTGAAGGCGAAGCGCCCCGCAGTGCGCGCGACGGTGGAAGAAGCCGTGGAGGAGATCCGCAACGGCCGCCCCATCATCGTCACGGACGACGAGGACCGCGAGAACGAGGGCGACATCGTCATCGCGGCGCAGTTCTGCACGCCGGACATGGTGAACTTCATGGCCACCTACGCCCGTGGCCTGATCTGCGTGCCACTGACCGAGGAACGCGCGGACGCCCTCAACCTGGCGCCGATGGCTGACGTGAACACGGCGCCGCTGGGCACCGCCTTCACCATCTCGGTAGAGGCCGCCGAGGGCGTCACCACCGGCATCTCCGCCGCCGACCGAGCGCGGACGATCCAGATGCTGGCCAACCCGGAAGCCGGCCCGCGCTCGTTCACGCGCCCGGGCCACGTCTTCCCGCTGCGCGCCAAGCCCGGCGGCGTGCTGGTGCGCGCCGGCCAGACCGAGGCGTCCGTGGACCTCTGCCGGATGGCCGGCCTGGAGCCGGTGGCGGTGGTCTGCGAGATCATCAAGGACGACGGCACCATGGCCCGCATGCCGGACCTGGAGAAGTTCGCCCGCAAGCACTCGCTGAAGATCCTCACGGTTGCGGACCTCATCGCCTACCGCGTCGCCCACGAGCGCCTGGTGGAGCGCGTGGAGGAGATCCAGATGCCGACGCGGTTCGGCAACTTCCGCGCCATTGGCTACCGCACGCTCATCGACAAGAAGGAGCACGTCGCCCTGGTCATGGGCGACGTCACCACCGCCGAGCCGGTGCTGGTGCGCGTGCACGACAAGTGCGTCACCGGCGATGTCTTCGGGTCGCTCCGCTGCGACTGCGGCGAGCAACTGGAAGCGGCCATGAGCAAGATCGCGGAAGACGGCCGCGGGGCCGTCCTGTACATGGACCAGGAAGGCCGGGGCATCGGCCTGCACAACAAACTGCGCGCGTACAAACTGCAGGAGGGCGGCCTGGACACCGTCGAGGCCAACGTGGCGCTGGGCCTGCCGGCGGAGAGCCGGGACTACGGCATCGGCGCGCAGATCCTGGTGGACCTCGGCATCCGCGAGATGCGCCTGATGACGAACAATCCGATCAAGATCCAGGAACTCGACCTCTTCGGCGAACTGCGCGGGGCCGGCCTGGACGGCTACGGCCTGCGCGTCGTGGAGCGCGTACCCATCGAGGTGACGGCGAACGCCCACAACATCCGGTACCTGGCGACCAAGCGTGACAAGATGGGCCACTACCTGGACCAGCCCATGCCCGGCCTGGAGGCCTAGCCCGTGCCCGCGACCTTCGGCGAGAGCGACATCGATGCGCGCGGCCTGACGGCCGCGGTGGTGGTCGCCATGTTCAACGACCACATCACCCGTCCCATGCTGGAGGGCGCGCTGAAGACGGCGCGCGACCTCGGCGTCGCGGACGACGACATCGAGGTCTACTGGGTGCCGGGGGCATACGAGTTGCCCCTGGTGGCGGAGCGCCTGGCTGGAAGTGGGCACTTCGACGCCGTCGCGGCCATCGGCTGCGTGATCCGCGGCGAGACACCCCACTTCGACTTCGTGGCCGGCGAGACCGCGCGAGGACTGATGGAGGCGAGTCTCTCCAGCGGCGTCCCGATCGCGCTCGGTGTGACCACCACCGATACTCTGGAGCAGGCGCAGGCACGGGCGGGCGGCGCTGTTGGCAACAAGGGCAGCGAGGCGATGTACGCCGCGCTCCACTCCGCCTACGTGCTGCGCGAGATCGACGCGCGCCTCTACGCGGACGAGGACGTGGCTGAAGCCGAGGTAGTCGGGGAGGCTGGCGCGTGAAGATTCCGGACGAGATGAGACACCCGAGTGGCGGCGAGGCGGTGGACGACCTCGCCCACGGCGTCCTGAAGCTCGCGCACGAGGCCATCGAGCGCTTCCCGGACGTGAAGCGTCGGCACATGTTCATGGCGGGCGGCGCTGCCGTCTCCTCCGCGCTCGTGGTGGCGGCCGGTGTGGCCATCCTGCGGCGCGTGACCGCCGGCGAGAAGCCCGACGAGGCAGTCCAGTCCGTGACCGAAGATGAGATCGAGGGGCTGCACCTCGTGGAGCGGGAGCACTACCGCCCCAACGGCACGCCCGAGGCCGACGCGCCGGAAGCAGAAGCCGTCGCCGAGGCTGTCGGTGACGCCTCGGACGATGCGCAGGAGGCCGCGGGCTCCTAGCGCGCTGCTGCCAGACATGCGACGAGCCCCCTCTAGCGAGGGGGCTCGTCCGTTCTGACTGCCGTCCCGGCCCGTACCTGCCCGGGAGGCAGGTCCTGTGCGAGCGCTAGCGGTAACCGCCGCGGTCGCCTCGGCCACCACGGTCGCGGCCACCGCCACCGCCGTAGCCGCCGCCACCGTAACCGCCGCCGCGGTCGCCACCGTAGCCGCCCCGGTCGCCGAAGCCACCGCGGTCACCACCGCCGTAGCCCCCGCGTCCGCCGCCGCCACCGTAGCCACCGCCACCACCGCCGTAGCCACCACCGCCACGGCCGCCGCCGAAGCCACCGCCACCGCGAGGGCCACGGCCCTGCTCGCGGGGCTGGGCTTCGTTGACGCGCAGCTGGCGGCCACCGAAGTCGCGACCGTCCAGCGCCGCAATGGCCTGCTTCGCCGCTTCGTCCTCCATCTCCACGAAGCCGAAGCCGCGCGGGCGGCCGGTCTCGCGGTCGATCAGGAGGTTGCAGGCGATCACTTCACCGTACTGAGCAAACAGGTCTGACACTTCCTCCTCGGTCGCGGAGAAAGGCAGGTTCCCGACGTAGATCCTCTGACTCAACGTCCAACACTTCCAGCCGGTATGCGTACCGGCGCGAACCATGCCGGCCGGGCGGCCGGCTCATCTCTCTCATCAGAACCGCGTTGGACGTGCAGGTCGGGACGCCTTCGAGGATCCTCTGAGTCAGCGCTCAGAATAGCATCACAAGCGTCACTGCAAGAGGCCCATTGAGGGCCCCGAGGGCCTATCGGGCGCACCTCGGACAGGCGCTCAGCCCCCGACTGGCGCGGCTTCCGCTGCTTCGAGGACCGCCTCGAGTTCCTCGCGGAGGGCGGGACTCAGGCCCTCACCCAGGCACTTCGGGCAATTGGGCTGGTCCGGCGCCCCGGTGTCGTGCAGCGTGACCGTCACGCCGCCCTCGTCCAGGACGATGCCGCAGATGGTGTCCACGCGGGAGGCGAAATAGTTGCGGTCGCCCAGCGGCTGGGCGTCGTGCAGGATGACCCAGTGCCAGTCGTCACCGAAGTCGTCCAGCGCCTTCGCCACCAGCCGCATGTCCGCCATTACGCCTCCCCCACGGTCGAGGTCCCAGCCTGTGCGATCACGGTACCGCGAGGGGGTGATGGTGTCCCAGCGGGCTCGGATCCCGTGATTCACCCGGCTCAAACCTCGTTCGTCCTGAGCCCGCCGAGGGGCGGGCGGGCTCGTGGGCACGGCTGGCGAATACCACCCTGCGCCGACCGGGCCCACTACCCGTTCGTCCTGAGCTTGTCGTCGAAGGGCGGGCGGGCACGAGAGAGCACGGTGCCGGCGAGTCCGCCCCGTTGCCTGCGAGGCCCGTTCATCCTTCGACAGGCTCAGGACGAACGGGTCTGGCGTGCCCTCCGGCAGGTGACTCAGGCCGCCAGGTACTTGTCGAACCAGGCGATCGACTTCTCCCAGGAGTCCTTCGCGGCCTGCTCATGGTAGGCGGGGCGGGTGTCGTTGAAGAAGGAGTGCTCCGCGCCCTCGTAATAGGTGATGTCGTTGGGCACGCCGGAGCGTTCGAGGGTGGCGCGCAGCATGTCCACCTGCTCCTTCGGGATGCCCTTGTCCTCCGCGCCGTAGGAGCCCAGCACCGGCACCTTGATGGTGGCGATCTGCTCCTCCGCCGGCATGCCGCCGCCGTAGTACACGTGGACC
>CAYTRA010000014.1:0-18300 GCA_964439675.1 uncultured Dehalococcoidaceae bacterium | reverse complement strand
ACAGCCCGGCGTTCCAAGCGCCGCCCGGCGTCCGCAGGTAGTAGTACCCCTCCGCTAGCGGCTCCCCACCACCGAGGTCGGTCGACGAGAGCGTCGAGGTGTTCTGGCCGCCGTCGATGTCCTCCTGCCACGTCCGGATCGGATCGCCGCCGGGCGTCCACGCGGGGATGCCGGGGCGCGGCACGGGCGAGTTGATGAAGGTCAGCCACGAACCCTCGGTCATCTCGAACAGGTCGAAGCGCACGGAGGCCTGGTTCGTCGTGTAGAAGTACAGCCGCTGCTCCCCGGATGCGGCGAACGTCGCGTGCTGGTTCGGGATGGCGTACGAAACGCTGGGCGTCAGTTGCCCCGTGGTGAAGGTGAACGAGATCGGGTCGAGCGCCAGCCCCGCCCGGTCCACCGCCCCCTCGATCGTCACGGTGTACGTCGAGGAGGGCTCGAGGAGCACGTCGATGGTCGGGTAGCGGTCGTCACCCCAGGAGTAGAGCCGCCAGTCCTCGCTCGTCAGCCCGCTGATCGAGATCGCCGCTTCCAGCGAGTCGATGTCGATTGGGTTGTTGAACTCCAGTGAGATCCCGTACCGGGTCGCGCCGCTCTGACCATCGCTCGGGCTGCTGCTCACCAGCCGAGGCAACTCGACGGTCTGGAACGAGACCACGCGCTCCGACTGCGTGGCGCCCCCCACGGCCCCCGCCAGCCCCTCCGGCACCACCACCTGGTACGACGCCGCAATCGCGAGGGGTTCCGAGGGCGTCAGCGTGACCGTGGAGGAGTCCTCGCTCCACGCAGCGGAGAAGGCAGCCTCGACGCCCTCGGAGGTGCGAAGGACGACGCCCTCCTCCACGGAGTCGCGGTCCATCGGCTGGTTGAACGTGAGCACCACCTGGTCGTCCGGCGCGACGAACGAGGTGCCGTCCGCCGGAGTCGCCGATGCCAGCGCGGGCAGGTAGGTGGAGAACTCCCATTCGTAGTCCTCCTCCAGCACCCCGTCCGCCGCCGAGGTGAGCCCGGCCGCGATGCGCGCTCGATAGGTCGTGCTGGGTCGCAGGTCCTCCGGCGTGAACGCGTACAGCGAGGTGTTGAGCCACTCCCCTTGCCCCGCCAGCGCCGGCTCGAACGAGATCACCTCGTCGGTCGGCTGCGACGACAGCAGCGTCAGCGGCGCGACCGACCGGCTGAACTGCACGAAGATCCGCGCCTCCGGCGGCACCGCCTGGTCCGCGGCCCCGGGGATCACCGACCGCACCGTGAGTTTGCCCTCGACGGTGAAGGCCTGCACCACGTCCTCGCCGGTGCCGGCCGCGCCTCCATCGACCCGGACGGCGTACTGCGCGCCGCGCAGCAGGCCGGGGAAGTCCGGCTGGAACAGCAGCCGCCGCTCGTCCAGCCACGCGTACGAGCCCGACACGGCCGGCTCGATGCTCACGAGGCGTTCCGGCTCGTCCGTCGCCGGCGGCTCCTGGAACGCGATCACGATCGGCCCCAGGCGCGGCGCCTCGTCACCGGCTGGCGTCACGCTGACCGTGGCCCCCGACCCACCCTCGTCACCACCGCCCACGACGAGCACCACCGCCAGCACCGCGACCACCACGAGGGCGACCGCACCACCGATGACCCCAGCCGCGAGCCGCCGGTCGGCGCGCACCCGTGAGAGGGCCCCCTGCCATCGCGTCGAACTCGACGCATCCGCAGCGGCCTCCGGCGTGCGTTCCACCTCGGAGGGTGCGCCGTCGGCCTCGGTCGTCGGCTGCTCGTGTTCGTCGCTCATCGTGTCCCCGCTTCGCGCACCAGTCCGTGCGCTACCTCATACGCCGAGGTCGCCTCGGCCACGCCGCCGTCCGGCAGGTATGCCACAACCCGCAGTTCGTGCACGCCGGGGTCGAGCGTCCACTCGACCTGCGGCCGAGCGGCATCGCCGGTCCCCGCGTGCATGCCGTCCACGTAGAACTCCACCCGCATCGCACTCGGCGGCACGGAGGCGCGGAGCACCAGGCCGGACGAGTGCAGTTCCGGCGCGCGATACAGCACCGCGCCCGGCGCCGGTTGCACCACCGCCACCCCGCCACCGGCCTCCGATGCGACGCGCCATCCCGCCTCCAGCGCCCACGCCCGCGCCTCCGCCAGCGGCGCGATGGCCAGCGAAGAGCCCTCGCGGACGTAGTAGCGCTCCGTCTGCGTCGGCTCGGTACCGGCCAGGAACCACTCCGTCATCGGCGCGGGACACGCCTCGCCGGGAAGCAGCCCCGTGGGCGCGCACACCGTCGCGCGCACCACGCCCTCGGGCGGCGCGAAGGTACGTCGAGGCAGCCCCTCGACGGCCGCGGTCATCACGTCGCGCCAGATGGGGGCCGCGCCATCGACGCCGGAGATGTGCACCATCGGGGACTGGTCGGCGTTGCCCACCCACACGCCCACGACGCGCTCCGGCGTGAACCCGATCGTCCAGTTGTCACGGAACTCGCTGCTCGTCCCCGTCTTCACCGCCGCGCCGTACGGCGTGTCGAGGATGCTCGAGGGCCCGAACCCCGGCCGTCGCGCGTCCGGGTCGCTCAGCATGTCGGCTACCAGGAACGCGACCTCCGGCGACGTCACCGCGCTCGGCGGCGTCGAGGCGCGCTCGTACAGCACATTGCCCGCCTGGTCCGTCACGCGGGCCACCACCCACGGCTCGCGCCGCGTGCCGTCCGTGGCGAACGCGCCGTACGCCGCCGTCAGGTCGATCAGCCGCACCCCACCGCCACCGAGGGTGAGCGCGAGCCCGTACGCCTCGGCGGCCTCCAGGCTGTCCAGGCCGGCTCGGTGCGTCATCTCCAGGAACGCATCCACGCCCAGCGCGTCCAGCGTGCGCACCGCCGGCACGTTGAGGGAGGACGCGAGGGCAACCCGCATCGTCACCGGCCCTCGGAACTTCAGGTCGTAGTTCACGGGGCGGTACGGCCCGTCCTTGGTCGTGAACGTCGTGGGCACATCGAGGAGCATCGAGGCGGGCGTGTATCCGCGCTCCAGCGCCAGCGCGTACAGCAGCGGCTTTAGCGCCGACCCCGGCTGGCGAGGCTCCACCGCCATGTTGATCTGCCCGGCGGGCGCATCGAAGTCCGCGCTGCCCACCACCGCCAGCAGCCGCCCGTCACCCGGGTCCAGCACCACCACCGCCGCCGACCCCGCGCGATTGTCCTCCAGCCGCGCGAGGCGTGCCCGCACGCTCCGCTCCGCCTCGTGCTGCACGCCGGCATCGAGGGTGGTCTCGATCACGAGTCCCACCGTGGGGTGGCCAGGCAGCACCCGGTCGAGTTCGTCGTACACCATCGCGGAGAGGTGGCGCGCCATCGGCAGGCTCGCGGGCGCCACGCGCAGCGGCGTGGCCGCCACGGCGTCCGCCTCCGCCTCGTCGAGCGCTCCCGTGGCCACCATGCGGTCGAGTACGTAGCGCTGGCGGGCCGTCGCCGCCGCCTCGCCGCCCGGCCCGTCGAACGCGGACGGCGACTGCGGCAGACCGGCCAGGAAGGCCGCCTGCGCCGTATCCAGGTGCGCCGCGCGGACGCCGAAGTATGCCTGCGCCGCCGCCTCCACCCCGTACGCCCCGCGCCCGTAGTAGACGTGGTTTAAGTACGCCTCCAGCACCTCCGACTTGGGGGCGCGCGTCTCCAGCGCGACGGCGTACAGAGCCTCCCGCGCCTTGCGGAGCAGCAGCGGCAGGTCCGCCTCCCGCAAGTAGGTGCGGCGCACCAGTTGTTGCGTGAGCGTGCTGGCGCCGGAGGGGTTCGTGAACACCTCGGACGCCGCGCGCGTGATCGCCAGCGGGTCGACGCCCGGGTGCTGCCAGAAGCGCTGGTCCTCGGCGGCGATGGTCGCCTCGATCATCGCGGGCGCGATCTCGTCGAGGCCTACCGGGATGCGGCTCCCCTGCGCCACGTCGCGCTCGATGACCGCCCCGTTCGCCGCCAGGATCACGTCGCCCGGCGCCACGAGGTGCATCGAGAGCGCCGGCAGCGGCGCGAGCAATGCGAAGGCGGGGAGCGCCAGGGCCGCGCCCAGCGCGACGGCTACCCACTCCAGTGGGTGGCGCGGCAGGCACCGGTTGAGGGCGGCGATCATGGCCCGTCTTTCGCGGCGTTACCCCGCTAAGACGACGGCGGGGCTTCCGGGGTTCCCACCCGGTACCGCAAGTAGACCTCGCTCGTCTCCGGATTCGTGACGGCCGAGAGAAGCGTCAACGGCCGCACTTCCCCGAAGGAAGCCGCACGGTCACCGCGGACCGGCGTTAGCGTGACATCACCGCCCACGATGCGAGCGCCAACGGTGACAAAATACTCGTCCACGGCTCCCGCGTCCAAGAGTGCGCCATTCAATTGCGCGCCACCCTCGCAGAGCAAGATGCGCACTCCGAAGTCGTGTCGCAGCGCGCGCAACATTGGCCCCACCGGGTCCGCCTCCGGCACCACCACCACCGTCCGCCCCGTCGCCTCGATGGCCGCCCGCCGCTCGGGGGGCGCCGTGTCCGCCAGGAACACCATCGCATCGAACGCGTCTGAGGTAAAGAACCGAGCATCGAGGGGCAGGTCGCCAGTGCGGCTGAGGATCACGCCGAGCGCTGGCTCGCGATGCCCTCGCATGTTCCGGAGGGCACGCATCTCCTTGTTCGCCGGCACGGGGGAGGAGCCGCTCTGCCGCAGCGTCTCCGCCCCATTGAGGACGGCGTCCGCGTGCGATCGCAACTGCCCCATCAGCGCCTGGTCCGCGGGCGACCCGAGCCCACGCTCGGTGCCCTCGACGACGATCTTCCCATCGGCGGACATGACCATGTTCACCAGCACGTATGGCCGGTCGTCCGGTGGCTCGGGGAACGTGAGGCTCGCGTAGCCGGGCAGCGTCGCCATGCGCCGAGCATAGCCCCGAGGTAGTCACGCCCGGGTGGAGCCCTCGCGATCCGGGGGCAGCCTCAAGTCTGACGATGCGCTGCCGATAGTCTAGGTAGCGCGACTCCGGGAGACCACGCCACATGACGCTGCCCACGCCGCTCGACCTGCCCATCCTCCCCACCCCGCGGGAGCGAGCGCTGCTGGTCCTCATGAACCCGGACGCCACCATCGAGGCGTTCACTGCCGTCATCGAAGGCGACCCGTCCCTCACCGCGGCCGTCCTGCGCGCGGCCAACTCCGCCATGTCCTGGCCGGTACAGCCGATCCGGAGCGCTTCGGAGGGGGTGGTACGCCTCGGCACGGCCGCGGTGAAGCACCTCATCACCACCTCGCTGATCCGCTCGCAGTTCTCCACCATCGAGTCCGCCGGCATCGACGCCGACGAGGTCTGGCGTCACCTCCTGGGCTGCGCGCTCCTCTGCGAGGTGCAGGCCGGCGATGACGAACTCGCCGCGCAGACCGCCTTCACCGCCGGCCTCCTCCACGACCTGGGCCGCCTGGCCATGGCCGCGCAGGCGCCCACCCGCTACCGGCAGGTGGTGCAGGCCGCGCAGGAAGGCGTGGACGCGTGCGTCGTGGAGCGCCACCTCTTCGGCATCGACCACGCCGAGTTCGGCCAGCAGATCTGCCGGCGCTGGCGCCTCCCGGACGAGGTCGCCGAAGCCGCCGGCCTCCACCACGAGGACAGCATCGAGGGCGATCCTCTCGCACCCACGGCGCCCCTCACCGGCCTCGCCCTCGCCCGAGGCCTCATGGCCGGCCTCGGCATCGGCGACGGCGTCGCCCGCCCCGAGAAGCGCGACATCGACGCCGAGGACCACCCCCTCATCGAGGCCCTGGGCGGCCGCGCCGAGTTCATGGACTCCATCCGCTGGTTCCGAGAGTCCACCCACGCCCGCCGCCGCCACGCCGCCTGACCCCACGAGGACGAGCGGTGAAGGCCGCAGCGGCCACCCATGCCCCCTACCCGTGCGGCCCGAGCCAATCGAAGGGCGGACGGACAGATCCCGAAGCGCCGTCGCTGCAGGGCCCCCAGGCACACCGAACCCGCTTCCCACGTCCGCCCTCCGAGTCCACAACCACCATCCGAGTCCACAGCCAACGTCCGAGTCCACGGCCACCATCCGAGTCCACGGCCACCATCCGAGTCCACAGCCACCATCCGAGTCCACAGCCGCCCTCGGTGGTCACGGTCACCCGACTCCGGCCCCCCCTCTCTCTGGAGGGAGAGGGTTGGGGAGAGGGCCTACCGCAGGAGTGGAAACCTCGGGCTTGCCCCGTCGATCCCCCATGCCCTCCGCTCCCCCCTCCGCTCCGCCCCCAGTACGCAGAAAGCCCCGGCCGGTTGGCCAGGGCTTCCGCGCGGTGCCCTCGCAAGCAGTCAGTTGAGTGAGGTCAGGCGCGAGTCCCCGAGAAGTCGCCGCTCCCGAAACTGCCGAACTGGACCGTGCCCTTCATCGAGTCGCCCTCCACCTGCCCGGCGTAGGAGAGCGTGAGGGCGCCCATCGGGCCGCTCATCTCCACGTCCCATTTCGCGGAGTCCCCGTCCGCGGACGCGTTCGTGATCGCGGTGGAGCCTTGCTCGGACTCCACCCGGCCGGCCAGGCCGCCGCTCGCCGTGTCCAGCGTGAGCGTCATGTTGCGCGTGCCCATCGGCGTGTTCATCGAGATGTTCCAGGTACCGTCGATCGCCATCGTTACCCCCTCGGGCTGGCAGCGTCCCCGCCCAGATCACTCGTCCGAGTCGCCTCGGGCGCACGGGCCACCGCACACTGTGATGGGCATCATAATGAAACGAACGGCGTTGTAGCGTTAGATTGCGAACATGATCTCTATGAGCGAGATGCGGGAAGCCCGAGCGAGAGCGATCACTCGTCTCCTCCTCCGCAAGGGCGAACTCGACCTGGACGACCGTCACCCGCTGTTCGACAGCGGCCTCACCATCCCCCAGATGCGCGTGCTCTTCTGCGCCTCGCGTCGAGGTGGCGCGCGCCCCGGCTTCATTGCGGAACGCGCGCGCATGGCGCCGCCGAACGTCACCTCCGTGGTCGACCGCCTGGCGGAGCGCAACCTCGTCCGCCGCGAACCAGACCCCGAGGACGGCCGCGCGACGATCATCCTCCTGACGGAGGACGGCAAGCGCATGGTCCGCGCCATCGCCTCCGCGGCCGGCGAGCGGTTGCAGACCGCCCTGGACGCCCTGTCCGCCGAGGAACTCGAAGCGCTGGAGACCGGCCTGCGTGCGCTGGTGCGCGTGATGGACACGCCACCGCAACCCGCGGACGGCTAGCCCCTGGGTGACGCGTTGCGGGAGGGCACCCTATTCGGTGCTCATCTCGTGATCGCGCGCGCAACCTCTCCGATCCTTGCTTCATCACCCCTCGAACGTCAGACGCGAGCCCCAACCATCGCGTAAGGTGCAGAGTGCGCGCTCACGCCCTTCGAGGACGGAGCGACGCGCAGGAGAGGTTGCGCAGCATGGCCACGGGAGCGAGCGGGCCTACCGCCCCGCCCCACCCGCCCCCGTCCGACCCACGAGGCGGACCGGACGTCGAGCCCGGCCTCGGCATGATGGAGCGCACGTTCCTCGCCCTGCGCGAACGCGACTACGCCTGGTACTTCACCGGCAACACCGCCCTCTTCCTCGCGATGCAGATGAACGTGATCGTGCGCGGCTACCTCGCGTTCGACCTCACGGACTCCGCCACCGCGCTGGGGCTGGTGAGCGTCTCCTTCGCCATCCCCATGATGCTCGTGGCGCCCATCGCGGGCGTGGTCAGTGACCGCGTCAACAAGAAGCACCTGCTGATGCTCACGCAGACCGCCTCCGGCAGCGTGAACCTGGTGGTGGCGATCCTGATCCTGACCGGCCTCATCCAGTTCTGGCACCTGATGGCCGCCTCCGTCATGACCGGCACGATCATGGCCATGGTCATGCCGGCGCGGCAGGCGATCATTCCCCAGCTGGTCCCGCAGCACATGCTCATGAACGCCATCTCGCTCCAGATGGGCGGCATGAACCTCACGAGGATCGTCGGGCCGGCCCTCGCGGGTCTGCTCATCGCCCCCCTCGGGGTGGGCGGCGTCTACCTCCTGACGGTGTTCCTGTTCGTCCTGGCCGTGCTGTCGATCATCCCGCTGCCAAGCCACGGCATGGTGTCCACCGAGGGCGCCGAGCCCAAGCGATTCGTGGAGGACCTGGCCGGCGGCTTCCGGTTCATCGGTCAGAACCCGCTCTTCCGCCTGCTCATCACCGCCGCGCTGGTGATGCCGCTGTTCGCCTTCCCGGTGCAGCAGATCCTGCCCGTGTTCGCGGAAGAGGTGTACGGCAGCGTGTTCTCGGCGGACGGCCTGGAACTCGGCATCCTGATGTCGGCCACGGGCGTTGGAGGCCTCATCGGGGCGATCTTCTCCGCCAACATCTCGGAGTTCCCGCACAAGGGCCGCCTGATGATGACCGGCGCCGTGGTAATGACGATCTGCTTCGCCGCCTTCGGGTCCACCTCGCTGTGGCTCTCCGTGAACCCGGCGTACGTGGCGGCCATCGGGCTGCTGATGCTGGGCAACATCGGCGCCATGCTCTTCCAGGTCACCAACAACACCGTCATCCAGGCCCGCGTTCCAGACGAGTTCCGAGGCCGCGTGATGTCCGTGATGATGATGTCCTTCGGCACCATGCCGCTCGGCGTCGTCCCGGTCACCATCGCCGCCGACGCCTGGGGCGCCCCCGCCGCCATCATCGGCGCCCAGCTCGTCGGCCTGACCGTGGTCGCCCTCATCTTCGGCGTCAGCAGCCAGTTGAGGACGCTCAGCCTCGAGGGCCTGCAACGCGCCGAGATGTCCCCCGCGCAGGCCGCGCGCCTCGTCGCGGAGGGCAAGATCACCCAGGCCGAGGCGGACCGGCTCTCCGGCCGCGCCCCGCGCGGACCGCAGCCCCTCGCCCCGCTCGCGCACACCGAGGCGCGCGGCACGCACGAGGCGCCGCGCGACGCGCGCGATCACGCCGCCGGCTGACCGTCCCGCGCTGCGATCGACCGGCCCGGGGGCAAGGATGCGCGTGATAGACACGGGCATATGATGGGGCTCCGGCCCTGGTGAGCACCGGTAGAGGGCGAGAGCACATGTCGAGTCGTGTCGCCATCCTCCTGGGACTGCTCGGAGCAGTACCGGGCCCGCTCCTCAGACTGACCGGCACCGACCTCGGCACCATCGCAGACACCAGCCTCTTCGGCCTCGCCATCGTCTCCAGCGCGTTCCTCCTGTCGTGGGGTGCGGAGGCGGCGGAGGTGGACATCGCGCAGGGGCTCGCCGTCGCCTTCATCGCGCTCATCGCCGTCCTCCCGGAGTACGCGGTCGACATGACGTTCGCCTGGAAGGCAGGCTCGGATCCGGAGTTCGCGCCCTACGCCGTCGCCAACATGACCGGCGGCAACCGGCTCCTTATCGGCGGCGCATGGCCCCTGATCTTCCTCCTCTTCTGGTGGCGCAGCCGGCACAAGTTGCTCCGCCTGGAGCGAGGCCACGCCGTCGAGGTGGCCGCGCTCTCCGTCGCCACCCTCTACTCCTTCACGCTGCCGCTGAAGGACACCATCACCATCGTCGACACTGCCGTCCTGGCCGCGCTCTTCATCGTCTACGTCTGGGTGATCGCCCGCGCGCCATCCGAGGAGCCCGAACTCGTCGGCCCGGCGAAGTTCGTCGGCTCCCTCCCCCGCGTGCGACGTCGAGCGGCCATCCTCGGCCTCTTCGTCGCCGCCGCCGGGTCGATCTTTGCCTCCGCGGAGCCGTTCGCGGAGGGCCTGATCCACACCGGCACGCAGTTGGGCATCGACGAGTTTGTGCTCGTGCAGTGGCTAGCGCCGTTCGCGTCAGAAGCGCCAGAGTTCCTGGTGGCAGGCATCCTCGCCTGGCGGGGTCGCGCCACCGTGGCCATGGGCGCGCTGCTGTCCTCGAAGGTGAACCAGTGGACGCTGCTGATCGGCGGCCTGCCGATCGCCTACGGCCTCTCGAGCGGGGACATCGGCGGCCTCCCGCTGGACATGCGCCAGAAGGAGGAGATCTTCCTCACGGCCGCGCAGTCCTTCTTCGCAGTCGCCATCCTCACCAGCCTGACGTTCTCCGCCCGCGAGGCGATCCTGCTGGCCGTGCTGTTCCTCATCCAGTTCGCCATCCCGATAGCCGAACTGCGCATGATCATCGGCGTGATCTACGTCCTGCTCGGCCTCTGGATCTTCGCCCACGAGCGACTGGACATCGCGAACATCTTCCGCATCACCCGCCTGGGCCTGCGCAACCCCGCCACCCTCGCCGAAGAGCATCCCGAGCCAGCACGCCCTGGCTAGCCTCGCACTTCGCGAGCCACGCCTCACGATCCTCCGAGGGTGCCGACGACAAGTGAGGCCTGACGCCGATAAGCGCACCGCTTCCGGCCCCCTCTCCCCATTGGGGAGAGGGCTGGGGTGAGGGGTGATCGCAAGCAACGCGAACCGTCGCTTCCGACACGTACCTCGTCCTCTGCTGTACCCCGACCCAGCGCTACTTGATGCGCACCACCAGCACCGGGCAGTCAGCGTCCCGCAGCACCTGCTGCATCACGCTGCCCAGCACCAGCCCCGCCACACCACCCGCGCGCTTCGTCGCGATCGCGATGAGGTCCGAGCCCTCCTCGTCCGCCACGCGCAGGATCGCTTCTGCGATGTCCTCCCCGCGCTCCACGGACTCCACGCGCACCCGCACCCCGTCCAGCAGCCCCGTCGCGAAGTCCCGCGCCTCCGCCTCCCGGCGCTGGCTCACCTGCGCCATCGCCTCGCTCCTCGAGGGCGCCTGCACCTCAGTCGCGTCGAAGCGAGGATCGAGGACGTGCAGCAACATCAGCGACGCTCCCGCCGGTCGAGCCACATCCGCCGCCGCTCGTGCCGCGCGCTGGGCGCCCTCGGAACCGTCGTACGCCACCAGGATCTTCATGCGTGGGAGTCTCCATCCGTCGCCGCCGCATCGTACCCGAGCCACCGCCGAGGGGTGCCAGCCTCACTCCTACAGGCTGGCTTCTTCTGACCCTCCCCCCTTGCGGGGGAGGGTTGGGGAGAGGGGGACCGCCGCGAAGCGGCGGCTTCCGCCTCCGCCCCGGCCGGCCGAAAGGGTGAGGGGTGGCCTCTCGGCCACCCCTCGGTGCGTTCGTGCGGGTGCCGCCCTTGCTACCCGCGCGAACTCCTGGGGTCGAGCGCGTCCCGAAGCCCGTCGCCGAAGAACTGGAACACCACGAACAGGATGCCCAGCATCAGGACGGGGAACGCCAGGGCCGTCCATTGGACGGTGACAAACGAATAGTGCGAGGAGATCAGCAGCCCCAGGCTCGGCGTCGGCGGCGGGGGTCCGAGGCCGATGAACGACAGCGCCGCCTCCGCGAAGATCGCGCGCGGCACCAGGAACGTCGCCTCCACGATCACCGGCCCCGCCGCATTCGGCAGCCAGTGCCGCACCGCGATGCGCGACCGCTTCGCCCCCAGCGCCCGGGCCGCCGTCGAGAACTCCATCTCCCGCAGCGACAGCACCTGGCCACGGACCAGCCTCGCCACCGTGGGCCAGGCCGTGAGCGAGATCGCCAGGAACAGCAGCAGCAGGCTCGTATCGATCCCCGCGATCGAGCTCATCCCGAACAGCGAGTCACCAAAGGCGGCCCGCAGCAGGATGATGAAGAGCAGATCCGGGAACGCGTAGGCGATGTCCGTCGCCCGCATGAGTAAGTCGTCCACCCAGCGCGGCCCCGAGGCGGACAGCAACCCGATCGTCACACCGATCGTGGTCACCACCACGATCGCGAAGAACGCCGCCCCCAGCGAGATCCTCAGGCCGATGAGCGTGCGGCTGAAGATGTCCCGCGCCAGTTCGTCCGTCCCGAAGGGATGATCTATCGAGGGGCCCTCGAACTTGCCGTTGGAGACGCGTCCCAGCGGGTCCGGCTCGCTGGAGGCCTCCGTGCGGTTGAAGAACTGCTCGTAGGGGTCGTGCGGGGCGATCACCTCGGCGAATACCGCTACCAGCACGAAGCCCAGGATGACGAAGCCGGAGATGGTGGCCAGCCGGTTCTTGCGCAGCCGCCGCCACGCCATCCCCCAGAAGCCGGAGAACTGCTGCGACTCCGTGCGCAGGGCGGGGACGTCCAGGGCGGCCATCAGGACACCCTCACGCGGGGATCAACCAGCGGGTAGATCAGGTCCACCACCAGGTTCATGGTCATGATCACCACCGCGTAGAACAGCGTGGTGCCCATGATCATCCCGTAGTCGCGCTGGTGGATGGACGTCACGAACGCCGCCCCAATGCCCGGCAGCCCGAAGATCGACTCGATGATGATCGAGCCGGTGATCAGCCCGGCGAAGATCGGGCCCAGCAGCGTGAGCACCGGGATCAGCGCGTTGCGCAGACCGTGTCTGAGGTAGACCGCGGACGAACTGAGCCCCTTGGCCCTCGCCGTCCGCATGTAGTCCTGGTCCAGGATCTCCACCATGGTCCCCCGCGTGATCCGCGAGAGCAGCGCCATGGAGGGCGCCCCGAGCGCCACCGCCGGCAGGATGCCATTCGGCAGCGATCCAATGCTGTCGCCGAAGCCCTTCCCCAGCCGCACGTCCACGATGCCGAGGCCGACCGCGAAGATCAGCAGCATCATGAACGCCAGCACGAAGTGCGGGATCGCCGCCAGCAGCGTGCCCACGCCCAGCGCGCCGTAGTCCCACCAGGTGTTCCGCCGCACCGCCGCGATGATCCCCAGCGGCACGCCGAACCCCACCACGATCATGAACGACATGGTGCCCAGCAGGAGCGACGGCTTGATCTTGTCCAGCATGAGGTCCGTGACCTCTTGCCCTCGTTGAGAGAAGGAAAGCCCCAGGTCGCCCTGGAGCAGGTTGCCCAGCATGCGGAGGAATTGCTGCGGCAGCGGATCGTTTAGTCCGTAGTAGGACTCCGTCGCGCGCAGGAAGGACTGCGAGATGCCTCGTTCGCCGGCGCGCACCTCGAAGGGGCCGCCCGGCACGGTGTGCATCAGGACAAAGGTGATCAGGCAGATGAAGAACAGGGTCACGACGGTCCAGAGGACACGCCGGAACAGGTAGGTGACCATTGTGCGCCGCCTCCCGCGGGTGGGACCCCTTGGGTGTTCCGTGGGTGGAGCGCCGGGCTAGCCGGCGCCCCACCACACGAAGTGCGCGATGTGCGCTTCCGCTCGGACGCTACTCGCGGCCCGAGATGAAGATCTCGTAGAGGAAGAGGTCGCCCGGGATCTGGCCCTCCTTGGAGGCCGTCACCAGGTTCTTCACCCACGGCTTGATCAGCGCGTTACGACGACCGTAGTACATCGGGGCGAAGCCGGCCTCGTTGATGAGGATCTCCTGCGCCTCCGCGTACAGCTCCAGGCGGCGGTCGTTGTCGAGTTCGGTGTCAGCCTCGTCGATCAACCGGTCGTACTCCGCGTTGGAGAAGTTACCGGAGTTCAGGCCCGCACCGGACCGGAACAGCGGCATCCAGTTCTGCGGGTCGGGGTAGTCAGCACCCCAGCCACCGCTCACCACCTGCCAGTTGCCCGCGTTGCGCTCCGAGAAGTACGTCGCGGTCTCCAGGGCGTTGATCGTCACCGTCACGCCCAGGTTCTTCTCCCACTGCTCCTTCAGCCACTCCGCCGTCAGGACAGAGGTGCTGGACTGGGAGGAGAGGATCGTGATCTCCGCGCCCTCGTGGCCGGACTCGGCCAGCAGGCGCTTCGCCTCTTCAACGTCGTTGTCGTACTGCTGACCCAGGTCCTCGTCGTGGCCGGGCATGCCCGGCGGGATCCAGGCGAAGGCCGGCAGGACGGCGCCCTCGCGGACGACCTCCGCGTATTCGGTGCGGTCCATGGCCATCGTCAGCGCCTGGCGCGCTTCCGTGCTGGCCATCACCGGGTCTTCCAGGTTGAAGTACACGCCCAGCGTGCTCAGCTGCGCGTAGGACATGAACTCGTCCTCGAGCTCGGTCCCGCGCACCTGCGCGATCTCCGTCGGGCCCAGCGTGACCATGTCCAGCTCGTCGTTCTGGTACGCCAGGAACGCGACGGCCGTGTCCTCGATCATGTCCATGTTGACCGTGTCGAGCGCGACCTCACCGCCGTGCCAGTGCTCGTTGCGGGTCAACTGCAGGTCCTCCGCGTGGTTCCACGCGGACAGCTTGAACGGGCCGTTGGAGATCAGGTTGCCGGCTTCCGTCCACTGGTCGCCGTGCGCGTCCAGCATGTCCTGCCGGATCGGGAACAGCGGCCACATGGAGGTCAGCAGCGCGAAGACCGGGCTCGGCTGGTTCAGGTGGATGACCACGGTCTTGTCGTCCGGAGCCTCCACCTGCAGACCGTCCACGACCGCCTGCTCCAGCGCGGCCAGTTCGTCGCCCTCGACGCCCTCGCCGATCGCCGCCACCACGGCCTGGTTGGCGTCGCCGTCCGGGCCTTCCGAGGCGATCACGCGGTAGAAGTCGACGTAGTAGTTCTCGCTACCCGGCTCAAAGAGGTGCTTCGCGCCGTCCACGAACGCCTGCGCGACCAGCGGCTCGCCGTCGCTCCACTTCAGGTCGTCCTTCAGGTGGAAGGTGTACGTCAGGCCGTCTTCGGAGATGCCGCCGTTCTCCACGGTGGGCACTTCCTTGGCCAGGTCCGGGATGACCTCCAGCTCCGGGTTCAGCCGGAGGAGGCCGGAGTAGATGCTGCGCAGCACGGAGATGGACACGGCGTCCGTCGCCCGCTGCGGGTCCAGGCTCTCAGGTTCTGCCGTCAGGTTGACGTTCAGCACCTGCTCGGCGTCGCGAGGCGAGTCGTCGTCGGTTGTGACGCGCCCTCCGTCGCCGCCCTCGTCGTCACTACCGCAGGCCACGGCCGCGACCATCGCGACCATGAGCAACAGCGGGAGTAACGCACGCCACGAGAAAATCCGCATTGTTCCCTCCAATGTGGTTCCCACCTACACAGTGGTTCCGCGTCTCTCGACACGCGCGTGCTGCCGCAAGGCCGGGGCCTCGCGACGGCGACATGTTATAGGAGAGTTAAGGTTCATGCACACTGTATGTGAACGAATCGTGCACCTTCCTCTCCGCTGACACGACTTTTGAACGTTGGCGGCTGATCCGACTTCGCGAGAAGGTATACGGAGGCGTTCAGCCCCCGTCAGAAAGGTCCGCGAGTGCGGTCCAGACCCTTCGTCGTCCTGTTCTGTTCGGTGATCGTCGCCACCATGGGCATCTCCATGGTGAGTCCGATCCTGCCGGTCTACGCTGAAGAACTCGGCGCTCAGGGCATCTGGCTGGGCCTGACGTTCTCCGTCTTCGCCGTCACCCAGACCATCCTGGGCCCCTTCGCGGGACGCTGGTCTGACCGATACGGCCGCAAGCCGTTCATCATCCTGGGGCTGCTGATCTACTTCGTCGCCGCGCTGGGCTACCTGACGGCGGACTCCTTCATCCAGGTCCTGGCCTTCCGCGCCCTGAGCGGCTCCGGCACCAGCCTCATCTTCTCCGTCGCCCGCGCCTACGTCGGCGACATGGTGCCCCCGGGACACGAGGGCCGCTGGTTCGGCTTCTTCGCCATGGCCGACATCCTCGGCTTCGGCATCGGCCCCATCGTCTCCGGCGCCCTGCGCGACGCCTTCGGCTTCGACGCCGTCTTCATCGGCATGGCCAGCCTCATGGGCGCCTCCGCCGCCATCGTCGCCGTCCTCCTGCCGAGGCGTCCCGAGGGCGAGCGCGTCGCGCAGGCAGTCCAGCCCTCGTGGTCGTTCGGCCAGGCGCTGCGGCACCGCCTGGTGCTGGCGCTGACGATCCTGATGGGCCTGACATCCCTCACCTTCGGGGCGGTCTACTCGTTCCTGAGCGTGCGGCTGGAGGAACTGGGCATGGCGGCGCTGCCCATCGGCCTCGCGTTCGCGGCGGAGAGCCTCGCGGCCGGGGTCTCGCAGCCGCTGTTCGGCCCGATCGCCGACCGCGTGGACCGCCGCACGATGGTCATCGTGGGCCTGGCCGCCTCCGCAGCGGTGCTCGCCGCGCTGGGCGCGGCCGCGCGCTACGACCTGATCGTGGTGCTGATGCTGCTGCTGGGCGTGTCGCAGGCGGTGACCATGGTCTCCGTCTCCGCCATGCAGGTGGTGGCCGGCCGCGACGCCGGCATGGGCACCGTGATCGGCCTCGGCTCCGCGGGTAACGGCTTCGGCATCGTCATCGGCGCAGTGGCCGGCGGCGCCCTGGTGGGCGCCTTCGGCCTGGGCGCACCGTTCTACTTCGGCGCCGCCGTCATGCTGGCCGGCGTCCTCCTCGTCGCCCGCATGATGCGAGGCGTACGCACCGCCGAGCCGCCCGCCGGCATCGAGGGAACGGACGCAGACGGAGAGCGCGAGGCGCACGCGGCCGGCTAGCAGCCCCTCCATGCCCCTAGCGAATGCGCTACTCCCAGGTGTGCAGGGCGTCCAGCACGTACTGCTCGGCCACGCCTCGAGGTTCCCACCCCAGCGTGGTGACCGTGGCGCCTTCCAGGTCCTTGTAGATCCGGAAGAAGTGCTCCACCTCGCGCAGGTAGTGGGAGCCCACGTGCGCGATCTCCGAGATCTCGCGGTAGCGAGGGTCCGCCACGGGGTAGCAGAGCACCTTCTCGTCGTCGCCCTTCTCGTCGCGCATGCGCAGCATGCCGACCGGGCGGACCTCCACCAGCGCGCCGGTGAACGACTCGAACGAGCCCTGCACCAGCACGTCCACTGGATCGCCATCGCCCGCCTTCGTGCCGGGGACGAAGCCGTAGTGGCCGGGGTAGTGGACCGAGGAGAAGAGCACCCGGTCCAGCTTGAACAGCCCGGTCTCCCGGTCGTACTCGTACTTCGCTTGCCCGCCTCGAGGGATCTCGACAACGACATTCAGGCGAGAGGGCGGTTTGCTGCCCGGCGACAGGTTGTAGAGGTCGGCCACGAGGAAGCCCTCCCACGCAGCGATACGGCTTGGCTCAGCCATCTTTGCGCTGCGCCTGCTTGGCCGCCAGTCCGCCCCCTCATCCCCACAACACGTCGGAGGCCGCTGCGGACGAGGAGTCAGTCGCGCGAGTGCGCTGCACCTCCAGCGCGGCCATCACGGCGGCAGCGGCGGACCGCGCCTCCGTCAGTGCCTCCGGCATGCGCCCCAGGTAGACCTCGCCTGTCACGGGGAGCCCGCCCTCCACCTCGTCCGGGAGCGCGCGCAGCGCCGTGACGGCGCCCGCCAGCCGGTGCACGGCGTCATCCCCCACGGCCCGGCCGTTGCGGTTCAGGGCATCCAGCTCGCTCGCGGCCTCCAGCGCAGGGCCAACCTCCACCAGCACCGCATGCGCCGACTCCAGGACCTCCCGGTAATGCGCGTCGTAGGCCCGGTCGTACCGCTCACGCCACGCGCGAGCCTCCTCCACCGCCCGGTCGAAGTCCGAGGCGTCCGTGAAGAAGCGGAGCGGTTGCAGCCGCGCCACCAGCGCCTCGCGCTGGAACGCCAGGTCGCTGAACTCGCGCACCTCCTCGGCCAGCCGTGCATCGCGCAGGTAGGCCGCGAGGTCGAGGAGCCCGCCGGCGCCCTCGTCCCGGATGCGCTCGTGCAGGATCGAGTCGGCGAAGTCCTCCGGACACGGCCAGTAGAGGCGCAGCGCGCGGTTGAACCCGTCCCGACCCAGTTCCGCAATCCCGCCCAGGATGCCCGGCCGCTCGCGCAAGAAGCGGGTGAGCGACTCGCGCGCGGTGGGGCTGGGGTCGCACGGAGGATGAGGCGGGCACAGCGCCTGGAAGCCCGCCACCACGTACTCCTCCGCCGGCGCGCCCCGTCCTCGATAGGACGGCGACGCCTCCCACGCGACGTTCGCCGCATGCACCACGGATGCCGGCTCCATCTCCTCGCGGGCGGGGAGCACGGCCAGCCAGGACGGCACGCTCACCGAGGACGGCACCCGCGCGTTGTCCAGGAACGCGATGCAGACGTCCGCCACCACGTCATCCGGCGGCGCCAGCAGCGACGCGCTCCATCGAGGCGCGCGCGCAATGGCGGCGGCAAACCACGTGCCGTGGCGGTCGCGGAAGTACGCGACCTCTTCCTGGGGCTGCGGCCAGAGCGGGGGTGTCATCTCGAGAACGTTCCGATCGGGCTGGGGACCTTCGGTCGTTCGGGTTGGTGGTTGAGTGCTTGCTCAGGTCACGACAGCGGCATGCTCCACGAACGCCGAGGCCCGCGTCAGCAGCGTGGGGAACCCACCCGCCAGCGCCAGCATCGACAGTTCACCGTCGCCATCGTTGGTCGCGGGACCAGCCGCGAGGGCAGCCGCCGGCTCCGAGGCAGGCCTACCGCGGACCTCCTCGATACCATCGGTGAGCCC
>CAYTRA010000013.1:10531-19288 GCA_964439675.1 uncultured Dehalococcoidaceae bacterium | reverse complement strand
GCGTGGCGGCGGGGGCGGGAATGTTCGTGGTGGCGATCGCCGGCGCGATCATCGCAACGCTGGCGCTGGGGTTCCTCCCGCACGACCCGGGCTCGTCTCAGGCATCCGTGACGGACGAGGAAGCCGGCGTGCTGGAGTAGCCCGCGCCCTCGGTCCTTGAGTCGCCTTCACTCGCGCGCCTCCGTCTCCCTGCTCGACCTTTCCGTAACAACTTCGCAACCGAAGCGAACGGAAGCGCGTTGCGCACGTTTCTACGTGAGAAACGGGGTTGGGCGCCGCCGTTATCGATGCTGCTTTCGATACGGGATGCTTGGGAGGATGCATGCGCATCGCGCTACCCACCTGGAAACCCGTCGCCGCTGTCGCGGCGGCAGGAGCACTCTCACTGGCGCTGCTTGCGCCGGTCGGGGCGCAGACAAACCAGGCCCCTACTCCGCAAAACGACGTGGCGACTACCGCCGAGGACACACCAGTCACCATCGCTGTCGTCGCGAACGACACCGATCCGGACGGCAACACACTCACGCTCACGTCGGTGGGCGTGGCCTCCAACGGTTCGGTCGCCATCAGCGGCAACTCCGTCATCTACACGCCGAAGGCCAACTTCCACGGGACGGACGCCTTCAACTACGCCGTCACGGACGGCGGCATCCTGGCCTCCGCGCAGGTCACGGTGACCGTGACGCCGGTCAACGACGCGCCGGTCGCGGAGGATGACTCCGTCACGGTGAAGGAGAACCAGGCGAAGGCCATCTCCGTGCTGTCCAACGACAAGGACGTGGATGGCGACACCCTGACGGTGCAGGCCACCTCGGCGCCCGCGCACGGCACGGCCGTGATTGGGGCGGACGGCAAGGTCACCTACACGCCGACCACGGACTACGTCGGTACGGACTCGTTCACCTACGTCGTCTCAGACGGCACGCTGAACGACATCGGCACCGTGACCATCACGGTCAAGGAGGCCACCACCCCCATCAGCGACCGCGACTCGAAGGTCGTCGAGGCGTGCGCAGCGCACGCGGGCCAGCCCGGCATCAGCACGCTGTGTGGCCTGTACCTGGAGCGCACGGACCTGCCGTGGTGGGCGCGGAAGGTCATCGGGAAGAACATCTTGAAGATCGCCGCCCGCTCCTCGGCGTCTGACCGCGTCCTCGAGGTCTGCGCGGCGGCCCCCGCCGGCAGCGCCATCACGCAGCTGTGCTCGCTGTACCAGAACGAGTCCATGCCCTCGTGGCTGCGCTCGCAGGTCGGCAAGTTGGTGCTGAAGATCGACTCGTTCGAGGACCGCGCGGATCGGGATCGCTCGGACGTCCGCGACCGGGACGATGACGACCGCAAGAAGGACCGGGACGACGACCGCAAGAAGGAGAACAAGAAGGATCGCGACGATGACCGCCGAGACAACGGGCGCCGGGCGAGCCTCAATGTCTCCTTCGGTGACGACGACCGCGACGGTGACGACCGCGACGAGGACCGCAAGCGGCACTGGTTCGATGCTGACCGCGACCGTGGCGACGACGATGACGACGACGACCGTCGAGGGCGTGGCCGGTTCGAGCGGGGCAGCGACCACGACCACGACCGGGGCCGCGATGATGACCGCGGCGACCGGGGCCGCGACAAGGGCAAGCACCGAGGCCGTCGCTAAGAACTCCTCGCGTCCGGCGTGACTCACCCCGTCCGAGTCATGCCACCAGGAGGCGCCCCAGGTGGGGCGCCTCCTGCGTTTCGGTGAGGCCGGATGCCGCCAGGCGATTTCGTGCCATGATGCAGCGTGTTCCTCGCCTGTTCCGAGGCGAAAGGGTGAGCGATGTCGGCGTCGACGCGGTGGCTGGTGTTGGTGGGGGTCGTAGCGGCGGCCCTCGTGGTGCTGAGCGCGGTTGTTGCGCTGGTGGCGGACCGCGAGGTCGAGCTGGACCCGACGACGCCCGAGGGCACCGTGCAGTCCTACCTGCGCGCCGTGGTCGACCGCGACGTGGATGCGGTGCTGGACTTTTACGCCGCTGACCTCCGGGACCGCTGCGAGGAGTCAGGCCAGGTGCGCGACTCCTTGCGCTACGGCCCGGATGACTTCAGCGCCGCCATCGAGGAGGTGGCCGAGCGTGAGTCCGGCACGGAGGTGATCGTCGCCATCACCCAGTCGTACGGCTCCGGCCCCTTCGACCGAGGCGAGTCGACGTTCACGCAGGCCTTCATCCTGGTGGAGACCCCCGAGGGGTGGCGCTTCACCGAGGCGCCGTGGCCGACCTGGTGCCCGTCTCCCATGCCCACCGCCACCGCGGTGCCGGCGCCCGGAGCGTAGAGATGGTCTTCGCGCTGTTCGGGCTCCTGGTCGTGCTTGCGGTGCCCGTGGGTGGCGCCATGGCGCTGTTCAACGGGCTGGGACGTGCCCGCGAGGACGACGCGGAGCCGGATGCGCCCGGGATCGGCACGGTGCGGCGCCTGTTCCTCTATGCGCTCGCCTTCGTCTCGTTGTGCATCGCCGTCGTCGGCGTCGGGCTACTCGTCGGCGGCGCGCTGGACGCGCTTTTCGGCGACCGCGTGATCGCGGACAGCGACACGGAACTCGCGACGGCCCTGGCGCTCACCGCCGTCGGCCTGCCCGCGTGGCTGATCTTCGCCCTGCTCGCGCAGCGCTCTGTGCGACGCGACCCTGTCGAGGCGCGCTCGGCGCTCCGGTGGGCGTACTTCGGCCTCGTGCGCGTGCTCGGGCTGGGCCTGGTCGTGGCGTTCGCCGTCCCGGCAGTCGAGTTCTTGGTCGGCGTCGGAGAGTTCCAGGGCGAGCACTGGGGCTGGCTCCTCGTGGGCCTCGCGGTGTGGGCCGGGCACACTCTGCTCGTGGCCTCGGACCCGCCCCCTACGAACGCCACGCGCTACCTCGACCGCGTGTATCGAGGCATTGGCTCCGTCCTCGGCCTGTACGTGCTCGGGGTCGGCCTTGCCACGCTGCTCGCGGAGGCGGGCCAGGGCGCATACGACGCGCTGTTCCGCGAGACCGTGATCGCGCGCGACGCCTGGCACGAGACCGCCCGAGTTGCGGCCGTGCAGGCCGTCGTCGGCGGACTGGTGTGGTGGTGGCACTGGATCGCCTCGCTGCGACGTGAGTCCGCGACGGGCGTCTGGCAGGTGGTCGTCTTCCTCTTCGGCATCCTGGCCGGACTGGCCGTCGCGGTGACCGCGGCCGCGAGGGCGCTCTACCTGGTGCTGGAGTGGTTCATCGATGAGCCGGAATTCGGCGACGCCTCCACGCACTTCGCGGACATGCCCTGGGTCCTCGCCGCGCTGCTCGCCGGCCTCGCCGCGTGGGCGTACCACCGAGCGGTGCTGGACGAGCGCGCACCGTCCGAGGAGCGCCGCACGGATCCGGAGCGCATCTACCGCTACCTGGTGGCGGCGGCGGGACTACTGACACTCGCGTGGGGGCTCACGGCCCTCTGGGCGCTCGTCATCGATGCGCTGGCGCCGGTGGAGTTCATCCGGGACGCCGAGTGGTGGCGGGAGGACCTGGCACTCACCCTGACGTTGCTCGTGGTGGGCGCCCCGTTGTGGGCGCGCTACTGGTTCGCCGCTCAGCGCGTCGCGACCGCCGAGGGGGTGCAGGGCGCTCGAGAGCGCGACTCGCTCCCACGCCGCGCCTTCCTGTTCGTCATCTTTGGCGTCGCGGTCTTCGCGGTGCTGGTCAACCTGGCCGTGCTGCTCTTCGAGGTCTTCGACGCCACGCTGGAGGGCACCTTCAGCGCCGAGACCGTGCGCGACGCGCGATGGAGCCTCGGCATCCTGCTGACGGCGGGCGCGATCTCCGGCTACTACTGGCTGGTCCTCCGTGACGACCAGGCCGCGCCAGACCTCGACGCCGGCGAGCCCGCGAGGCCGGCCGCGCCTGCGCTCCGCGAGGTGGTGCTCATCGCACCCGCGGAGGTCGCGCGCGCAATGGCGGAGCGCCTGGAGGGGCGCGGGATGCGAGTGAGGCGCTGGGACCGCGTGGAGGGCGGCCCGCTACTCTCGGATGCGGAGGCGGACGCCATCCTCGATCGCCTCGTTGCCCTCGACGCTGCGAGCGCCGTGCTGCTGGTGGAGGCGGACGGCGAGGCGCGCGTGCTCCCCGCCGTCCCCGCGCCGCGGTAGGACGAGCGCTACCGCCCCATCGAGGCTGCCGGCACCGCCAAGACGCGCCCCGGGACGAACTGCCACGGGTGCGTGATGTTGTTCGCCGCCGCGAGCGCGTTCGTGGTGACCCCGAAGCGGTGCGCCAGGCCCCACATGGTGTCGCCCTCGTGCACGCGGTAGAGGTGGCTCACCTCCGGCCGCACCCAGCCCTCGATGGTGGTGGTGCCACCGTCGCGGTCCACGTCCGCGCGGGCCGAGTGGTCCCCGAGACGTTCGAGGACGGCGGCGAGCGCGGTGGCATGCGTCACCACGTCCGGCCGGTCGGGAGCCGCCATCTCGATATCGAGCGCCGGGATGTTCAAGCGATCCATGGCGGTGATGAACTCGCCCGTGATCTCGTAGAAGTCCCACTTCGGCAGGTAGTCGTAACCCGCCGTCTCCGCGTAGCGGTGCGCCAGGTCGACCGCCAGCGGCTCACTGTTCGCCTCAACGAGCGCGCCACAGCAGTGCAGGACCAGGACCACGGAGGGGCGCACCTCGCGCACGTAGTCGAAGAGGGCGCGGGACTCTGGTTCTGAGAGCGGGCGGTCGCCGCCGCTCACGGGGCCGGTCTCCGGGTGGTAGGCGTCCGTCTGCCAGTCGTCGGAGGGCCAGTTGCGGTTCAGGTCCACCTCGTTGGCGTTGGTGTGGATGCCGGCGGCGATCCCGTCCGGGTTCAGCGTGGGCAGCACACAGAGGCGCACCGAGTCCGGCACGGGCAGCGTGCCGCTCCACACGAGGCCGGCCACCTCGGTGGCGAGCGTCGAGGTGACCGCCTCGCTACCGGTGTGCACCCCGGCGACCAGCAGCGCGGTCCGCTCGGCCTCCTGCGGGGACGGGCCGACGCAGCCGACCTCGATGGGACGGCCTCGGACGGACTCGCCGATGACCAGCGTGTCGGCCGCCTGGACGGCGGGCGGAGGTGAGAGGGCGAGGCTCAGGAGGAGGATGAAGGCGGGGGCAAGCAGGAGCGTGGCCGCGAGCGGCAGGCGGGCGGGCATACGCAGGGCGTCCCATCAAGGGTCGCAACCTACCCGCCCAGCAGGTGCGTCCCGTACGCACCCCCGCCGTCTTTAGTATCTCTGACGGCGCTCCTGCCTGCCACTTTCAACCACCGCATCAGGGTCACGATTGCCTAGCGGTAGTTTCCGAAGTTCAGTTCGATGCCCCAGTCCTCCTCGCGGAGAGCACGCATCACCTGCTGCAGGTCATCACGGCTGGGGCCGGACACGCGCACGGCGTCGCCCTGCTGCTGTGCCGTGACCTTCTTCATCTTCTTGTCGCGGATGAACTTGGTGATCGACTTCGCCGTGTCCGTGTCGATGCCCTGGACCAGCGTGATCTCCTGCCGCACCGTGTCGCCCCCGGCGCGTTCGATGTCGCCCCGCTTGAGGTTCTTTACCGGCACCTTGCGGGCAATGAGACGTCCGAGGAGCACGTCCCAGATCGCGTCCGCCTTGTATTCGTCGCTGGTGTGGATGTTGATCTTCCCGGCGGGCCGGTCGAACTCGATCTCCGCCAGCACGCCCTTGAAGTCGAAGCGGCCCGTGATCTCGCGGAGCGCCTGGTTGATCGCGTTGTCGACCTCCTGCAGGTCCGCGCCTGTCGTGATGTCGAACGACTCGTCCTTGGCCATGGCGGCCCTCCCTCCCTGCGCAGCGCCGATGTTGCCCCGAGTGGCAGGGCAGGGTCTAGGGCCTACCGCACGACCAGCAGCCCCATCCCGGCCGGCAGCGTTGCGAACTGCTCCACGAACCCCCGGTTCACGAACCCCGGCGCGCCCACTCGGTAGCCGAGGAGCCGCCCGTCGAGGGTGGCCCACAGGCCATCACCGGTGGCCAGCGCCGTGTCCAGGAGGTCATAACCGCCGCCGCCCCACTGGACGAGCGTGATGCCCTCCACCTCCGGTGGCGCGAGGAAGCGGCCCCGGTTCGGCTGGTGCTGGACGGCAAAGATCGTGAAGTGGTCCACACTGGCGTTGATGCGGTAGGAGCCGTCCGGGTTCAGCGTGACCTCGCCCTCTACCTCCACCCACTCGCTGCCGTTCCAGAACGCGAGCACCAGCGTCTCCGGCGTCGCGTCCGGCGGGACAGACTCGGCCGGTACGTCGAACTCGAGGGCGATCGGCTGGGCGAAGCCGTCCGTGATCGGCTCGCCCTCGGCGTCTGTGGCCTCCAGCACGAAGGCGAGGGCCACCTCCACCTCTGGAGGTGGCGGCGCTTGCGCGGTGAGCGCATCGAGGTCGGCGATGGCGCCGGCGCTCAACGTCGCGCCTTCCGGAAGCGCCGCCGGCGGCGCTTCCACGCGGGCGCTCGATCCGTCGGGCGCCTCCACCGCCGTCGTCGCCGGCGCATCCGCCGAGGCGGGCTCGGATGTCTCTTCCGCGACGACCTCGACGACCGGTTCCTCGACGGGCTCGGTGGGGAGCGGAGTGGCCGTGGGCGTTGGTGCGGGCTCGACGAGGACCTCGGCCCCTCGGCTCACGGTGACGGTGGCGGTGTCCGTGGACACCGTCACGCCGGCGATGGTCAGGGTGCTGGTCACCGTGATGGTGTTCGTCCCCACCAAGAGGTTCGAGTTCCCCGCGAAGGACGTGGTGACGCCCGTCGGGTTCACGAGCGACACGGAGGGCGTGACGCTCGCGAGTTCGAATGCGACGCTTGGCGGCGCGCTCACGCTGGCGATCTGCGCCGTCAGTGGCGAGGACGTGTCCACCGTGCCGGCCACGGTGTCGCAGCCAGCGTCGCCCGGGACGCCCTCGCAGCCCCACCAGTTGTTCGTCGCGGTGACCGGAACCTCCGCTTCCAGGCCCACGTCATTCCCGGCGATGGCATTGCCGCTGATCTCGATTGTGCCGGTGGCTTGCTCCACGAGCACGCCTCGACGTGAGTCCAGCAACGCGTTGCCCCGCACGAGGACGGTGCCGCCGAACGCGCCGTCCTTGATGCGGATGGCGCCGGAACCGTCGATCCCCGCGTCGCTGATGCGGTTGCCCGTGATGGTCACGTCGGCCGTGTGCTCGCGTCCAGAGCCCAGGTTGATGCCGTGCTCAGGGGCGTCGGCGATCGTGTTGTTGGTGATCGTCACGCCGGCGATATCGTCCGCGATGATCGCTGCGTATCCCACGCCATCGATGACGTTGCCGGTGATGGTCAGGCCCGTGCTGGGAGCGCCGTCCTCGCAGCGGGACTGGACCTTGATCGCGCTGATGTCGCCGTCCGGATCGACGATGCCTTCCATCAGGTTGTTTGCGACCGTGAGCCCGTGGAAGGCGGCGAAGCAGTCCTTGAAGACTGCTCGGGTCGGCAGGGCGTGGAACCAGTTGTTCTGGATCGTCACGCTGGAGAACGTGTTGAACGGCGCCGCGTTGCCGCCATTCTGGCCCGGCGCCAGCAGGATTGCCGCCCGCTCATGGCCCGTCGTGATGCCGGACGTCGAGGTGAACTCGAAACCATCGATGACGACATTGGTCACGTTCTGCTGGAGGCGGAAGCCGCCGTCGACGGTCAGGGTCGCCTCGGGGTTGCGGGCCACACCCGAGACGGGCTTCACGCCGGCGTTGGGGCCGAGGATGGTGACGCTCTTCGTTACCTCGATGATGCCGGTGTAGGTGCCGGCGGCGACGTGGACCGTGCCCCCTGCGTCCACCGCCGCGAGTGCCTCCTGGATCGTGGCGAAGGCGTCCAGGCCGAACGTATGTCCACCGGCACTTCCGGCCGTGAAGTCATCGTCCACGTAGGCGGACGACAGTGCCGCGTCTGCTACTGACGCGAAAGTCCACGCAGAGATGAACAGGAGGACGAGCGCGATTGCGCACGCCTCCACCAATCGATGCCTGACCATGTGCCGCCCCCAGCAATCCGCGAGATATCTTACGGGTTGCTGACAGGGATCGTGCCGGAATCGGCGAGACTGACGGGCTTCTGTGAGCAGTCCCTCAACGGGGCGCCTAGGACTGCAGCCGGGTCACGTCGACCAGCGTGATGGCCCCGCGCTCCACGCGGATCGCCCCGGCGTCCTCGAGCGCCCGCAGCGCGCGCCCTACTACCTCGCGAGTGCTGCCGATCATCTCGGCGATCTCGCTCTGCGTGAGCCGTCGCTGCATGTCCGCGCCCGCGCCCACCCCCGGGTGCGGCATGACGGATTGGAGGAGGACACGCGAGACGCGGTCGGAGACGTGGCGGAAGGAGAGGTCCTCCACCAGTTCCATCAGGTGGCGGTAGAGGCCACTCAGGGAGTTGATGATGGCGTGCGCGACCTGCGCATCAGACTCCATCAGTTCCACCATCACCGCCCGGGAGAACACGAGTACCTCGGACGGTTCCACGGCGCGGGCGCTGGTGGGGTTCACGCCGCCGTCCAGCACCGTGACCTCGTTGAAGGAGGAGCCGGGCGGGGCGAAGCGCAGCACCTGCTCGCGCCCGTTGATCGAGGTCTTGAAGACCTTCACCAGCCCTCGCTCGGTGACGAAGAGGCCCGCGCCCGGTTCGCCCTCGCGGACGATCATCTCGTCCTCGTCGAACCGCCGGCGCACGGCGCGGGCGACGAACTTGGCGCGCGTCTCCGGCTCCAGGCCGTCAAGGAACAGGGCATGCGGCCCCGTGGGCC
>CAYTRA010000013.1:0-10521 GCA_964439675.1 uncultured Dehalococcoidaceae bacterium | reverse complement strand
CGGGGGGGGGCCCCTAACGGGGCGCGCGTCCCCGCCCCCCGCCCTACACCCACCGGGGCTGGCGCCCCCGGGCCCCCCACGTCCGGGAGGGTCGAGTCAGCCGTCATGTCTGCCCCATGTGTCCGCGAGTACGTCTCACCATGGAGGGCGGTCTCCGAGGGCCATGGTGTCACAGAGTGTCGACCTCGAACATCAGCGACGATGGGAAGGGCAGCGCGGGCTCCCTCGGGACATAAGAGGACGCGCGAGGTGGATCGCAACGCTGCTGCAACCAAAGTCGCATCTGCAGCCCATCACGCATGAGACCATCACGCGAAGGGTGCGCCGTGCCCGCTCGCGGACTCGGCGCCGAAGCATGCGGCGAGGGGGTATGCGATGGCGGGCAACGTCGACCCAGCAACGCTTGTGGAGCAGGCGCCGGACTCCGTGATCTTCGCGGACCGCGAGGGCAACGTCGCCTACTGGAACGCAGCCTCCGAGCGCATCTTCGGCTTCACCTCCGAGGAGGCGATGGGGCAGCGCCTGGACATCATCATCCCGGAACAGTTCCGGGTGCAGCACTGGACGGGCTTCGAGCGTGCGCTGGCCGCCGGCGAGACGAAGTACGTCGGGCAGGCGCTGCCGACCAAGGCGCTGCACAAGGACGGCCACGACTTCTACGTCGAACTCTCGTTCGCCATCGTGAAGGACGGGGACGGCACGGTGCTGGGCGCGCTGGCGCACGCGCGCGACATCACCGAGCGCTTCCTGCGCGACCGTGACACGCGCCGAGAGGTGCGCGCGCTGAAGGAGGAAGTCGAAGCCCTCCGCACCGGCGCGCCCGCCGAGTCCGCCGCACCATCCCCCGCCGGCTCATAGAACGATGCATCGAGGCCTGCGCGACCCGTCGAGGTGGCGCGGGCGGAAGGGACGACCACGTGCAAGGCCACACCTACCTCCGCACCCACGACTTGAGCGCAGAGCACCTCAAGATCGACCTCGGTGAAGCGCTCACCGAACTGCAGGCCCGTGTTGGCGGTGACCAGGACCGGCAGGGCATCACCCTCGTCAGGCAGGGAGGGCTGAGCGTCGTGCTCACCCACCTGAAGGCTGGCGCCACCCTGCAGGAGCACGCGGCGCCCGGCGCGGCCACGGTGCAGGTGCTGAGCGGGCGCATCCGCGCCACGGTGGGCGACGAAGAGATGGACCTCGGGACGGGCCGCCTGATCGCGTTCGACTCGAAGGTGCGGCACGCCGTCTCCGCGCTCGAGGACGCCACGATCCTCCTGACGCTCGCCGACGCCAAGACCGCCGGCTAGCAGCGCCTGGCCCGACCGAGCATCGAGGCGGGCCTCGATCTAGCGGGAGGCCGTCGGCAGGGCGGGTTCCCGCTGCGCGTCGCGCGCGCGGAGCACGGTGCGGAGCGCGACCATGCCCTGGCGCAGGGCCTCCAGGTCCGTGACCGACAGTTCCTCCAGCACCTCGCCGTAGGCCCGTACGTTGGCGGTCAGCAAGTCCGTGACCCAGCCCACGCCCTTCGGCGTGAGCGCCGCCAGCACCGCCCGCCGGTCGGACGGGTCCGGCTGCCGGGAGGACAGTCCTTCCTCCTCCAGCCGGTCGAGCACGGCGGTCGTGGCGTTCGGGGAGAGGTTGAGGGCGGCAGCAACCTCGCCGGCGCGGGCGGCGCCCAGGTTGTGGAGGACGAGTAGCGCCTTCCATTGGGCCATCGAGAGGTCCATGTCCAGCCATGGCGTGGGCCGGCGGGTGATGCCAGCGGTGCCGATGGACTCCATGACGCGCTGGACTTCCTCGACGAGGTCTTGCTTCGTCCGCATGCCGACCACCGCCCCCCGGTGCTACACGGCTCGTTCCCGACCTCCTGGCTTCACCTGGCTTGCCACATCGCCGGAGGTCTCCGATACTCGCAGTCTATCGAAATATTCGTCGAGCGGCAGATTCCGCTCGGGTTCGCGGGGTCGCTGGACTCCGCGTTTCCGATCCCCATCGCGGACCGGAGCCAGTACGGGCACCTGGAAGGCGACTGATGAGATCCGCTGGGCCGGCAGGACAGGCGCCCTATCCGGTCGCCAGCAGCCGACCATCCCTTCGTAACGCATTCGTGGCCTTCCGGAACCAGCACTTCCGGTGGCACTGGGTCTCCACGCTCGCGTCGTTCTCCGGCATGCAGATGCAGATGATCGCCCTGGGCATCCTGGGCTGGGAACTCTCCGGCTCCTACGCCGTGGTGGGCGTGCTGCAGGCCGCATTCGCCCTACCCATGGCGATGTTCTCGCTGCCCGGGGGCGCGGCCGTGGACCGCGTGGAGAAGCGTCGGCTGGTCGCCATCTCGCAGGCCTCGCTGGGCACGCTCGCCGCGGTCACGGCGCTCCTGGTCCAGGTCGACCTCATCACCATCATGCTGCTGTTCGCGGCAGGCGTGGTGCAGGGCGGGCTGTTCAGCGTGAACGGCCCCGCGCGCATGGCTCTCCTCAGCGAGATCGTGAAGCCCGAGGAACTGACGGCCGCCATCTCGCTCCAGAACATCGCGATGAACAGCACTCGCGTGGTGGCCCCCGCCATCGGCGGCCTGCTGATCGCGCTCGTGAGCATCGAGGGTGCCTACTACGTGACGGCGGCGCTGTACGCCTTCACGGTCTTCACCGTCTTCCAACTCCCGAAGACCACCGCGCACCTGGGCGTGGAGCGACGTCCACTCTTCTCCGACATCGGCGCCGGCATCAAGTACACCGCCCGCGACCGGACGCTGCGGTCGCTGATGATCACCGGCTTCATCATCGCTCTGTTCGTGATGCCGTATCAGGTGATGCTGCCGGGCTTCGCGGACTCCCTGGGCCACGCCGAGTTGTTCGGCGTGATGGTGGGCGTGTCGGGCGTGGGCGGCCTGATCGGATCGCTGGCAGTGGCTTCCATCTCGGAGCACCCGAGGAAGCCCTACGTCCAGTTCCTCATCGGCCTCTTCGCCGGGCTGGCGCTGTTCGGCCTCGGGGCGCTGCCCACGCCGTTCGGCGTGGCCGGCGCCTTCATCGCCCTGGCAGCCGTCGGCGCCGCAGCCACGAGTTACATGACGCTGAACCAGACCATGCTCATGAGCGCCTGCGACCCGTCCTATCGAGGCCGCGTGATGAGCATCTCCATGCTCACCTTCAGTGCCATGCCCCTGATGGCGCTGCCCCTCGGCATCCTCGCCGACGTGATCGGCGGTCAGGGCGCGTACATGACGCAGGGCGTGATCGCCGGCGCCGCCATCCTGCTGCTGGGCCTCGCCAACCGCGGCCACACCTTCGGCCGCGAGCAGGCCGAGGCAGAGGGCGCTCACGCCGCCGGCTGACGCGCTCGCGAACCTTCGAGGCATAACGAGAGGCCCGGCAGTCGCCGGGCCTCATGCGTGTCCCGCGGCCTCGATGGTTCGCTAGCGGATGGCGCCCCGGGCGCGGAGTTCCTCGATTTCCTCGGGGGTGACTCCGGCGCGCGCGAGGATCTCGTCCGTGTCGCGCCCCAGTGGCGGGGACGCGCCCTGCACCTTTGGCGGCGTGGCGCTCATCTTCCAGAGGGCGGCCTGCTGCGTCTGCGGGCCGGTGAGGTCGTGGACCAGGTCCACCGTGTAGTCGTTCTGCTGGATCTGGGGGTGGTCCATCAGTTCCTCGACGAAGTGCACCCGGCTCACCGGCACGCCGAAGGACTCGAAGCGCTCCTCCCAGTACTCGGAGGACTGTTCGCGGACGATGCGCTCCGCCTCCTCGACGACGCGCCGGTCGACCTCCTGCTGTTCGGGGTTGTACGGATCCCAGCCGGGCTCGTCCCGGTTGTGCTCCACGCCGATGGCGGCGCGCACCTTGTCCCGCAGGTGCACGGACAGCGCGCCGATGGCTACCGCTCCGTCCGAGGTGAGGAACGCGCGGTAGTAGATGTTGCCGCCGTTGGCGCGCTGCAGGAGTTCCTTCCGCTGCTTGATGAAGTCCGCGTACGGCATGCCGCTCGCTCGCGCCGCCTCCAGCGAGGCGAGGAAGTTCGCCCGCTGCTCCGCGTCCGCCGCAGGGAGCGACATGAAGGTGTTCAGTTGCAGCGTGAGCGCGTTAATGAGGAGCGACGTCTCCACCATCTGCCCCTCGCCCGTGCGGTCGCGGTGGAAGAGCGCGGCCGTCACGCCCATCGCCACCGCGTAGGCGGTGGTGTAGTCCGCGAAGGGGCCCGCCACGGTCGGATTGCCCCGGTCATCCACCATGCCGACGGACGCCATCATGCCGGAAGCGGCCTGCACCACGATGTCGTAACCCGGCCGCTGGGCCCATGGGCCGTTGCGACCGAAGGCGGTGTTGTCCGCGTAGATCAAGTCCGGCTTCAGGGCGCGCAGCGTCTCGTAGTCGATGCCCAGCCGGGCGGCGACGTCCGGGCGGTAGTTGATGACCACCACGTCCATCTCCGGCACCAGGCGGTGGATGGCCTCCTTGATGCGCGGGTCGGCCACGTCAACGGCCAGCGACTGCTTGCCCCGATTCATGGCCTGGAACCACTTCGACTCCAGCGGCACGAACTGCTGGCTCAGGCGCCACGCCTCGCCGCCGGGCGGCTCGACCTTGATCACCTCTGCACCCAGGTCGGAGAGGATCTGGCACGCCACCGGGCCAGCGATGATCTGCGAGAACTCCAGGACCTTCACACCGGTCAGCGGACCAGACGCCATGGACATGCGCTCCATTCGCTGCGTGATAACGACGCGAGACTAGAACGCGATCACCCGCCCCCCGGATGGCGCGCCAATACGCGGGCACCCTACTACACGCGGTGCGCCCTCGCAGCGAACAGGCGTGATACGCGCAGACGAGGTGTGGTGCCGCTAGTCGTCCTCGGACGCGCGGACCAGCAGCACGGCCGCGCCCTCGATGCGACGCGCGACCGCGTCCGCCACCGAGCCCAGCACGAGCCGCCCCACGCCGCCCCGCCCGCGCGTCGCCATCACCACCACGTCCACATCGAGGCGTTCGACGGCGCCGAGGATGGCGTCTACCGGGTTGCCGGCGAGCACCTCCACGGAGGTACGCGCGATGCCGTTGCCCTCAAGCGTCTTCGAGAGCGCGCCCAACTCCTCGGTGGCTGTGACCTGTTGGTCGCTGGCGATCCGCTGGGCCTGCTCCGCCGAGAGCGTCGGCCGAGGCGGCGCGCCGACCGGCATGCTGGCGGCCATGATGTCCGCCTCCGCGTCCGTCGCCTGCAGGAGCACCAACTCCGCGCCGGTCTGGCGCGCGAGGAACTCAGCGTGCGGGAGGGCGGTGGCGGCCAGGTCCGAGCCGTCGAGCGTGAGCAGCACGCGTCGCACCTTCGTCTCGGGCGCGACCTCCGAGGGCTGACACAGCAGGACGGCCGTCCCGTGCGCGTGCTGGACCAGGTGTTCCGCCACCGAGCCGAGCACGGCGCGACGAAGCCCGCCCTCGCCTCGCGAGGAGAGCGCCACCAGGTCGACGTCGAGTTCGTCCGCCGCCTCGACGAGCGCATCGCCCGCATCACCTTCGAGCACCAGCGAGCCCGCGCGGCGGACGCCCTGCGCCAGGAGGTCTTCGACGACGGGGGCGAGGTGCGGTTCAGCCTCAATCGGTTGGGACGCCGCGCGCTCCCGGGCCGCGTCCGTGAAGAGCGCATCCCATTGGTCCTCGCCCAGGTGGTCGGCGTTCACGCCCTCGGCGCGGGAGACGCGCACCACCAGTACGTCGCCGCCGCTGGCCACCGCCACTGCCGCCGCGAGGGGGACCGCCGACCGAGACAGGGCGGAACCGTCGTCCGCCAGGATGATCCGCTCGTACATACGTTGCTCCTCGCGCTACCCCGCCCTAGGAGGGTACCCGCGGCAGCCGGGGGAGGCGTGGAGCGGGCGTGGCGGGCCTACGTCTCCACGCGCACGAAGATCATGTGGAGGCCCGTCGCTCCGTCCGGGGCGGGGGGGCGTTCCTCCTCGGTCTGTGGGTGGCCCTCGCCATCGGTCGCGCGCGCCTCCAGGACGTACTCGCCCGGCCCGGGCTCCCAGTCCTCCACCACCCACTGCCGCCATGTGCTGGACGACATCGCCGGACCCAGCGTGGCCTGGTGCCACGCCGGCTCGCCGCCCCGAGGCGTCACGCGCACCTCGACGCGGCTCACGCCTCGGACGCCGCCCCACGCCACCCCCGCGATCGGCACGGGACCGGGCTTGAGCGTGCGCGCCAGCCGAGGCGTGTCGATGCGCGACTGTGTCTTGATCGGCCCGTCCTTCGACCACCCGCGCGGTACCCAGTAGGCGTCGAAGGCGTCGAGCGTCGTCAATTCGATCTCGGAGAGCCACTTCGTTGCGGAGACGTACCCGTACAGGCCTGGTACCACCAGCCGGGCGGGGAAGCCGTGGGCCGCCGGCAGCGGCTCGCCGTTCATCGCGTACGCCACCATCGCTGCGCGGCCGTCCAGGGCGATCTCCGTCGGGAAGCCCACCGTGAACCCATCCACGGAGCGTCCCACCAGCTGCGAGGCGTCCGCCGAGACGCCGGCACGCTCCAGGAGATCGGCCAGCGGGACGCCTCGCCAGACGGCGTTCCCCACCAGGTCGCCGCCGACCGGGTTCGACACGCACGTCAACGTCACGGGCTCCTCGATGGCGGGCATGGCCAGGAGTTCGTCGAAGGAGAGTTGGAACGGCGTGGCGACCATGCCCGTCACGGCGAGCCGCCAGGTCGTGGCGTCCACGCGCGGGACCGCGAACGCGGTATCGATGCGGTAGAACTCCTCGTTCGGCGTGATGAGCGGGGAGATGCCGGGCACGTTCAGCCCCGCCTCGTTGCCGGCCACCGCGCCCGCCACCGCCGGCAGCACGATGCCCGCACGCTGCTCCTCGACGTCCACCGAGGGGCCGAGGCGCCGGCCGGCGAAGGCGGCCACGGAGGCGCCTCCCGCCGTCGCGCCCGCGAACGCCAGGAACCGCCGTCGACTGCCCGTGCCACGACCGGGGATCGCCACCGCGGGCGACGCCTCGGCGAGCGTGCCAGCATCGAGGAGCACGCGCAGCACGAGGTACCCCGTCACGGCCGCCCCGCCACCGATTGCAAGGGCCGCCGTCTGCGACCCCAGCGGGTCGCCCGCCTCGGCCAGGACGCCCACCAGCCCGAACCCAGCGAGGGCCACCGCACCGACCACCGGCAGCCTCGCAGCCAGAGGGCCGAGCGCGGCACCGATGGCGAGGCACACCAGCACGATGGAGACCAGCAGCGCCGGCTTGTCGTTGCTGCCGAACGTCTCGATGCCGAACCGGATGAAGGCGCCCGGTGCGTGGTCCACGATGCGGTCAGCCACCGACACCACCAGCGAGGTAGCGCCGAGCATCCCGGCGACCAGTTCGCCTCCTGCCAGGGCTGCGCCCGCCGCCAGCAATCCGGCCATCGCGTCCCGGGCAGGTGATCGTTCCACGCGTCGACTCGGTCCCGGCGACGCCTCGGTGGGGGAGGCAGTCGATCCTGCTACTGGTACGGCGGCAGGGAGCCCCGGGATCTTACGGTCGCTCGTCGACGCTTTCCGCGATCCAGGCCAGGTAGTCCGAGGAGCCCGCGACGAGGGGTATCGCGATCACCTCCGGCACCTCGTACGGATGGAGGCGCTGCACCAGGTCCGCGACCGCATCGAACCGGTCCGCCACCGTCTTCAGCAGTAGCAGCACCTCCTCGTCGCGCTGCACCTCGCCCTCCCAGCGATACAGCGACGTGACGCCTGGAAGGATGTTCACGCACGCCACCAGGCGTGACTCGATGAGGGCCTGCGCGAGCCTCTCAGCGTCGTCGGGCGGCGTCGTCACCAGCACCACGATGGCCTCGGTCGGTGCGGTCGTCATGGCCAGTGCCCTCTCGCAACAACGGCGACGTTCATCCTCGAGGATAGGGCGCTCGGCGGCGACGACGGTTCTCCACGAGGCCTAATCGACACATGGGTCAGGGTCGCGCCGCGAGCCGCGGCACCACGCAGGAGCGTCGCATTTTGATAACGCGCGTATGCGAAGTGGCAGGTTTTATGAGGCTTGGGACGCCGACGGCACCACAACGTCAGGTTGTGAGGCTGGTCACAGGCCGTGCAGGGCTGGGAGCATGCCCTTCGTGCGGCGGGAATTGTCTTCATCGTTCCTTCGGGGCGCACGGCTTGGCGCTGTGTTTGCCCTCCCCATGATCCTGGCGGTCGTCGCCGGTGCGTTCACTGTCCTCTCGCTCCAGCCCTCGGATCCCCCAACTGCCACATTGATGCCGTCCCGGATCGACCGAGCGCTGACCCTCGCCATCGCCCCGGAGCGTCGAGACATCCAGCAGTTCTTCACACTCTCCCGCGACGAGGGCCCGCTCTTCGACGACATTGAGCCGGACCCCGGCGCCGAGAGTGACGCCGAGAGTGACATCGCCCCAGACGTAGCCGGCGCCTTCGCCGGCCCCGAGAGCACGGCGAGCGCTCCTCCCCCCGCCGATGTCCCGCCAGCACCCCCGGTCACCACCCCGGCACCGACCCCGACGCAAGTCGCCACGCCCGTCTCGACGCCGGTCGCGACCCCTCCACCGGCGGTGGTCATCCCCTCCGGCCGCCTCTACGAGATCGTGGCCGAGACGTTCCCGGAGGACCCGGAGTTCGCCTACTCCGTGGTGATGTGCGAGTCATCCGGCAACGCCTCGATCAACACCGGCAACGGCTACTACGGCATGTGGCAGTTCGACCTCCCCACCTGGCAGTCCGTCGGCGGCACCGGCCTCCCCAGCAACGCCTCCATCGACGAGCAAATGCTCCGCGCCCGCATGCTCTACGACGCCCGCGGCTGGCAGCCCTGGGGCTGCGCCCGGTAGGCCGGGCGGACGTTCGGGGGACACTCCACCGGAACGGCTACCGTGGATCCGATGCGTACCGTGGTCATCGGCGTCGGCGGGCTGGGCGGGTTCCTCGGGGCGCACCTCGCGCGCGCCGGCGCGGACGTCGCGTTCGTCGCGCGCCGCGCCACGCTCGAGGCGCTCCGGAGCCGAGGGCTCATGGTCCGCAGCCCTCGTGGTGACTTTTCCACGCAAGGACTGGTCGCCACCGACGACGCCCGCGCCCTCGGCACGGCCGACCTGGTCCTCCTCTGCGTGAAGACCTATGACCTCGAAGCCGGCATCGAGGCGGCCCGGCCGGTCGTGGGCACCGGCAGCATGGTGCTGCCGGTGCAAAACGGCATCGCGCACGTCGACCGGCTTCGAGAGGCGTACGGGCAGGAAGCCGTGCTCGGCGGCCTCTCGATGATCAACGCCCTCCGCGACGAACCGACGGTGGTTCGCCACATCGGCGACGTCGGCGAGCATCAGCTGGAGTTCGGTGAGTGGCTGCAGCCTGTCTCGGAGCGCTGCGAGGCGGTTCAGGCCCACCTCCAGGCAGCACGCATTGACGCCGTCGCCGAGGACGACATCGCCCTGCGCATGTGGTGGAAGCTCGCCGTGATCTGCGGCGCCGCCGTCTTCGCGGTAGCACGAGGCGGCCGCGCGATCGCCTGGACGCCCGAGATTCAGACGATGGTTCGTCGAGCGGTCTCAGAGGTCGTGGCCGTCGCCCACGTGCAGGGCATCCCACTCCTCGACAGCGTCGCCGACGAGATGGTGGCGATCATCGACAACGCCCCGCCGACATATCGCCCGTCCATGCTGGACGACCTCGAGGCCTCCCGCCCCCTCGAGGTGCACGCCACAAGCGGCTACGTCAGCGCCCTGGCCGCCCGCCTCGGCGTTCCGACCCCCACGAACGACTTCGTCTATGCCTGCCTGCAGCCACACGCCGCCGGTGGCGCCTAGGGAACGGGAGATGCCGTTCCCCCAGGCAGTCCCTAACTACACCCGCTCGTAGCGCCGCAGTTCATGCACTTCAGGCAGGTGCCGTTGCGGACCATCATCAGCTGGCCGCACTCGGAGCACGGGTCGCCCTCGAAGCCCTTCTGGCGGGCCTCCTCGCGGGCGCTGGGCTGGCTGGACGGCTCGGCGAGCGCTACCGACGCTGCGAGGGCGACCGGCTGCGGCTTCGCCGCGATCGGAGCGGCGGCCGCCGCGACGGGGGCTGCGGCCGTCGTCTGAGCAGCGGCCACGGGGGCCGGGGCTGCCGAAGCGGGAGCCGGCTGCGGGTAGTCCTCGACGGGGTCGGTCGTGGCGTGGAGTTCGTCCGCGGTGACGTGGGCGAGGTCGTCACGGCCGAGGTAGGAGACCGCCAGCTCCCGGAAGATGTAGTCGATGATCGACGACGAGAACTTGATGCGGTCGTTGCCGGCCACCATGCCCATGGGCTCGAACTTCGTGAAGACGAAGGTGTCCACGAACTTCTCCAGCGGCACGCCGTACTGGAGCCCCATGCTCACGGCGATGGCGAAGCAGTTCATCAGGCTGCGGAACGCCGCGCCGTCCTTCGCGGTGTCCACGAAGACCTCGCCGAGGCGGGGCTGCTCGCCGGGGCCGCGCTTGAACTCGCCAGTGTGGATGTAGATGGTGTGGCCGCCCACCTGGGCCTTCTGCGTGTAGCCCGTGC